>CAZKGP010000037.1:0-13760 GCA_964552225.1 uncultured Acetatifactor sp. | reverse complement strand
ATATGTTCACGATGGATTATATGTTACAGTCCCTTTTTGTAAAGGGGGAAGTAAGCAATTGTAAATATCATTCCTCTGGACATATTTATTTTACGTTAAAAGATTCTAAAGGCACAATGAATTGTGTTATGTTTGCAGGGAATCGTTCGGGGCTTGCTTTTCGCTTAGCAGAAGGCCTCCAGGTAGTAGTCGGCGGCTCTATTGATGTTTATGAACGAGATGGTAAGTATCAGCTATACGCCAAGCAAATTGTATTGGACGGGGCTGGTCAAATGTATGAAAAATTTGAACAGTTAAAAAGAGAATTAGAAGAACTGGGAATGTTTGCCCACGAATATAAAAGACCAATTCCAAAGTATATCAAAACATTAGGAATTGTTACAGCAGATACGGGTGCTGCTGTAAGAGATATTATTCAAATTGCAAGAAGGCGAAATCCCTATATTCAGATTATTTTATATCCTGCAATTGTGCAGGGAGAAATGGCTGCAGCTAGTATTGTCCAAGGAATTCATGCCTTGGAACAGCAAAAAGTAGATGTTATGATAGTTGGACGTGGAGGCGGTTCCATAGAAGATTTGTGGGCCTTTAATGAAAGAATAGTGGCGCAAGCAGTGTTTGATTGCTCTATTCCAATTATTTCAGCAGTGGGACATGAAACAGATACTACTATTATTGATTTTGTTTCAGATCTGCGTGCACCTACACCATCCGCGGCAGCAGAATTGGCAGTGTTTGATATATATCAGCTTATGGGAGCATTAGACGTGTATAAGGATATGCTACTAAAACTAATGCGTACACATTTGCGACATCAAAGAGATTATCTTAACCATTATGAAATGCAGTTAAAATATCTTAGTCCTGCTAATAAAATTCGTGAGAAAAAAACATATGCTATGCAGTTAGAAGAGCGGATGCAGGATTTGATGGAAGGAATACTTCGAGAAAAGCATCATCAATTTGCATTGTATATTGAAAAAATAAAAGGGTTATCTCCACTAGAAAAGCTTAAAAGCGGTTACTCTTACGTGGAAGATGAAGAGGGGAACAATATTCGTTCTATCAAACAAGTTTCCCAAGGACAACGATTGCGACTAAGAGTAAGTGATGGAAGTATTAATGTAGAGACTGTAAACATGGAGGAACTGGAATGACAGAAACCAAAAAAGTCAGTTTAGAAGAAAATTTTAGTTACATAGAAGAAATGATTAAAATATTAGAAAATGAAGATGTAACATTAGAAGATGCATTTTCGGCATACAGCAAGGGAATTAATTTGCTAAAAGAATGTAATAAGCAAATTGAACAAGTTGAGAAAAAAGTATTAAAACTAAACGGAGATGGACAATTAGTAGAAATGTCGTAAGCTAGTTATGCAGAAGGGAAAGACACAATGGAGCAACAATTTACAAAAATATTACAAGATAAAGTAGATGAAATAGAGGGTGTTATCGGGAATTATTTGCCAAAGGAAAGCGGTTATTCCAAAACGGTATTAGAAGCTATGAATTATAGTGTTTTATCTGGTGGAAAAAGAATTCGCCCTATGTTAATGCTAGAAACATTCAAAATGTTTGGTGGCAAGGGCAAAGAGATTGAAGCGTTTATGACAGCTTTGGAGATGATTCATACTTATTCCTTGGTACATGATGATTTACCAGCAATGGACAACGATGAATACCGCAGAGGAAGAAAGACTACTCATGTTGTATATGGTGAAGGTATGGCTATCTTAGCCGGGGATGCTCTATTAAATTATGCTTTTGAAGTAGCAATGTCTGCATTTCCATTACATGAGGATGTAGAAGAAGATAATTATCCTGTAGGCAAAATGCAGGCTATTGCAAGAGCAGCCTATGTTTTGGCAAGCAAAGCAGGAATAAATGGAATGATTGGTGGTCAAACTGCAGATATTGAAGCAGAAAACCAAGAATCTCCTGTTACAACAGAACAACTGTTATTTATTCATGAAAACAAGACAGCGGCACTATTACAGGCAGGAATGATGATTGGCGCTATTTTAGCAGGTGCAAGTGAAACAGAAGTGAAGCGTGTGGAAGAATGTGCATACAAAATAGGAATTGCATTTCAAATCCAAGATGATATTTTAGATGTAATAGGAAATAGTGATGAATTAGGAAAAGCCATAGGAAGTGATGCTAAGAATAATAAGCAGACCTATGTAACAATCAATGGTTTAGAAAAATCTCAGGCAGATGTTGCTATATTATCACAAGAGGCAATTGATATTTTAAATAGTTTTGATGGGGATAGTGAGTTCCTTAGACAATTAGTACATTATCTTATCCAGCGTCATAAATAAAATAGAATACCATAAATTAGTAATTGGTTGAGGTAAGATAAATGTTATTAGAAAAGTTAGAACAAATAAACGATATTAAAAAAATAGATAAGAATGATTATGATAAACTGGCACAGGAAATCAGAGAATTTTTAATTCAAAAGATTAGTGTGACAGGGGGTCATTTGGGTTCAAATCTAGGTGCGGTAGAGCTTACCATGGCACTGCATTTATCGTTAGATTTACCAGACGATAAGATTATATGGGATGTAGGACATCAATCATATACCCATAAGCTACTCACAGGACGTAAAGATGGATTTAATAGTCTGCGGCAATATCATGGAATGAGCGGATTCCCCAAGAGAAAAGAAAGTATATGTGATGCTTTTGATACAGGGCATAGCTCCACTTCTATTTCGGCAGGTTTGGGGCTTGTAAAAGCGCGTGATATTAAAAATGAAAAGCAAACCATTGTATCTGTTATTGGTGATGGTTCTCTAACTGGTGGAATGGCATATGAAGCCCTTAATAATGCAGCAAAGCTTGAAACTAATTTTATTATTATATTAAATGACAACAATATGTCTATTTCTGAAAATGTAGGAGGTGTTCCTAAATATCTAAATAATATTCGTACAGCTACAGGATATTTGGGTTTAAAAGAAGGAATCTATAATGCGTTAAGGGGAACGCCTAGAGGTGATAGTGTTGTAAATAGCATACGTAAAGCTAAAAGCAGCTTAAAACAACTTGTAATTCCAGGAATGCTTTTTGAGGACATGGGAGTAACATATTTAGGTCCTGTAGATGGACATAACATTACGGAACTTACACAGGTAATGCTTGAAGCAAAAAGAGTGAAGGGTCCTGTTATGATTCACGTGTTGACCGAAAAGGGACGAGGCTATATACCAGCTCAAAGACATCCAGCAAGATTTCATGGAGCAGAACCCTTCGATATAGATACTGGAATTCCATCACACCCAAGAACTACAGCTAATTACACAGATATTTTTTCTACAGTTATGTGCAAGCTGGGAGAAAGGGATGAGAGAATTGTTGCAATTACAGCGGCAATGCCAGATGGTACTGGATTAAAAAGATTCCGCAATATGTATCCAGAACGTTTTTTTGATGTAGGAATTGCAGAAGAACATGCAGTTACCTTTGCTGCTGGATTAGCAGCGGGGGGATTAAAACCCATTGTAGCTATATATTCTTCCTTTTTACAGCGTGCCTACGACCAGATTTTACATGATGTTTGTATTCAAAATCTTCCTGTTATTTTTGCAATAGATAGAGCTGGACTTGTTGGCAGTGATGGAGAAACACACCAAGGAATTTTTGATTATACTTTTTTGTCAGGTATTCCTAATATGCATATTCTTGCCCCCAAGAACAAATGGGAATTGTCTGATATGCTTAAATTTGCAGTGCAATTTGATGGTCCTATTTCAATTCGTTATCCAAGGGGAACAGCATACACAGGCTTAAAAGAGTTTAGAGAACCTATTGAATGTGGAAAAGCAGAGTGGATATATAAGGAAAGTGAGATTGCCCTTTTTGCCATTGGAAGCATGATAAAAGAAGCTGAAACAGTTCGAGATTCTTTAAAAGAAAAAGGACATAATGTAAGCTTAATCAATGCACGTTTTGTAAAACCAATAGATGAGGAAGCAGTATTAGAGGCATGTAACAATCATCAAATCATTGTAACCTTAGAAGAAAATGTGGAATGTGGCGGATTTGGTGAAAAGGTATTATCTTGTATGAATTTAAACAATAAGAATAATTTATATCTGAATATATCGATACCTGATGCTTATGTGGAACATGGAAATGTTGAAATACTTAAAAAGGAAATTGAAATTGATGCAGAGAGTATAGAACAACGAATCCTTAATAAACTGCAATTTGATAGGAAATATGTATGAAAGAGCGTTTAGATGTTATATTAGTGAATCAAGGTTATGCGTCCTCTCGAGAAAAAGCGAAAACCATGATTACATCTGGAAATGTATTTGTAAATGGGCAATAAGAGGGAAAGCCAGGAAGTAACTTTGATAGTAGTAACATACAATTAGAAGTCAGAGGCGATACGTTAAAATATGTAAGTCGTGGTGGACTGAAGTTAGAAAAGGCTATTCAAACTTGGAATTTACAGCTTCAAGATACCATATGTATGGATATTGGTGCTTCCACAGGTGGATTTACAGACTGTATGCTTCAAAATGGAGCCCAAAAAGTATATTCAGTGGATGTGGGACATGGACAATTGGCAGATAAGCTTCTTAACGATGTGCGAGTGGTTTGCATGGAGAAAACAAATTTTCGCTATGTTGTTAAGGAAGACATTGAGGATGATATAGATTTTGCTAGCGTTGATGTTTCTTTTATTTCACTGACCAAAATATTAGAACCAGCATGGAAAATTCTGAAAGAAAATGGGCAAATGGTGTGTCTTATCAAACCCCAATTTGAGGCAGGAAGAGAAAAGGTTGGTAAAAAAGGTGTTGTTAGAGAACAATCGGTACAAAGGCAAGTAATTCATAAAATAATAGATTATGCTTATAGTATCGGGTTTTGTATTTTAGATATAGATTTCTCTCCTATTAAGGGACCAGAGGGTAATATTGAATATCTCATTCATTTGCAGAAACAAGAATCCATACCCCGAACACTGGAATGGAGCACAAAGATACAGCAAGTGGTACATAAATCATACAGTTTGAATGGAGACTAAGAGATGAAACATTTCCTAATTTATACCAATATGCATAAAGATAAAAAACTAGTTCATACTAAAAGAATTCAGGATTATCTGGAACTGAAAGGACAACATTGTTCTGTTAAACAGAAGGGGCCTGATTGGAAGAAGTCTCAATCGCTAGAGGGAGATGAGGATATCAGTTTGCCTGATGATGTAGATTGTATTATTGTGCTGGGCGGTGACGGAACCATGCTTCAAGCTGCTAGAGATGTTAAAAAATCAAATATTCCTTTAATCGGCGTGAATTTAGGTACTTTGGGCTATTTGACGGAAATTGATTTGGAAACAGTAGAAGAATCTCTAGATCGTTTGATAGAAGGTAATTTTGTAGCTGAAAGCCGTATGATGTTAAATGGTAAAGCCACTGCACAAGATGGAAGTGTAAAAGAAGGCTGGGCACTGAATGACATTGTAATTTCCAGAAGTGGATCCTTACAGATATTAAAGTTTAATATTTATGTAAACGGTCAGTTTCTTAATTATTACAATGCAGATGGTGTAATTGTAACAACACCAACTGGCTCAACGGGATATAATTTATCGGCTGGCGGTCCTATTGTAGAACCAAGAGCAAAGCTTATTATGCTAACACCTATATGCCCTCATACCTTAAATAAGAGAAGTATTATCTTTTCTCCAGAAGATATCATTGAAATTGAAATTTTAGAGGGAAAAGATGGTCAGACACAAGAAGTTGAGGCTAATTTTGACGGAAGCCATTCTGTTACGCTTTGTACAGGGGATCGTATACGTATTGCTAAATCAGAAAAGACAATAGAAATAATTAAACTTAATCAAGTTAGTTTTCTACAGATTCTACATAAAAAAATGCGAGAAACTTAATAATGTATTAAAAGGGGATAAAATTATGAAAAAAATAAGACATCGGAAAATATTTGATATTATTGAGAAATTTGATGTGGAAACACAAGAAGAATTAGCTAATTATTTGAAGGAATCTGGTTTTGCAGTAACACAAGCAACTGTTTCCAGAGATATTAGGGAATTAAAATTATCAAAAGTTCCTTCCGGTAGTGGGAAACAAAAATATGTGGTTATAAAACAAGAAGAAAGTGTGATGGGAGACAAATATAATAGAGTCTTAAAAGAAGGATTTGCTTCCATGGATATGGCACAAAATATTCTTGTTATTAAAACCGTTTCGGGAATGGCAATGGCAGTTGCAGCAGCAATTGATGCCATGAAATTCCATGAAATTGTTGGAACTATTGCAGGCGACGACACCATAATGATGGCTGTACGTACAGTGGGTGAAACACAGATATTAATGGAAAAGATTCATGGCATCATTGAAGAATAGACAACGTTATGTATCTCAGTTTTTAATAAACTAAAGTCGGAGAAGGTACATAAGGAGAGTAAATCATGTTACAAAGCTTACACGTGAAAAATTTAGCTTTAATTGAAGAGACAGAAATTGAGTTCGATAAAGGATTGAATATTTTAACTGGTGAAACAGGTGCTGGTAAATCCATTTTAATCGGCTCCATAAATCTGGCATTGGGTAGTAAATTTGAAAAGGATATACTACGCAAAGGCGCAGATTTTGCTTTGGTTGAATTAATTTTTCAAACCAAGGATGATAAGGTAATTGCTAAAATGGATGAACTAGAGCTTCCTCAAGAAGCCGACGGCACCATTATTATTAATCGACGTATGCAAATTGGGAAGAGTATATCTAAAATTAATGGAGAAACGGTAACCATTAAACAAATTAAAGAACTGGCAGAATTACTAATTGATATTCATGGCCAGCATGAGCATCAATCCCTACTACATAAGAAAAATCATATGCAAATATTAGATTCTTTTTGTGGTGATGAGATAAAACAACCAGTAGAAGATATTGCTCAGCTATATACAACATGTAAAAAATTAAAACAAACCATAGAAGAAGAGTCCCTAGATGAAGAATCAAAGGATAAAGAGATGGCTTTGGCAGAATTTGAATTTAAGGAAATAGAGAATGCCAAATTAGTAATAGGAGAAGATGATAATCTAGAACAGCTTTACAACAAAATGGTCCATAGCAAGAAAATCAGAGAAAATCTAGCAGAAAGCTATCATTTTACTTGCTCTGATAATGCGGATGGCGCAAGTAATTCATTAAGTCGTGCCCTTAAGGCATTGAGTGGGATTACCATGTATGATGAGCAATTAGAGCAACTAGAAGAACAATTAACACAGATTGATACTTTACTGGCAGATTATAATCATGATGTAGCTGATTATATGGAGGACAGTGAATTTGATGAGGAATCATTTAAACAGATAGAAGAAAGATTAAATGATATTAATCATCTAAAAGAAAAATACGGAAGCACCATAGAAGAAATCTTGGAATATAGTAATTCTAGAGCACAAATTTTGGAAAAACTGGCTGATTACAATTCATATATGGAGGGATTGCAGGCAGAACTTTCTCACAATAATAAGCTTCTAGAGCAAGCTTGTGCATCCCTATCTGAAGTAAGAAAGAAAAATGCAAAAGAATTAACATTAAAATTACAAGAAGCATTAGTTCATCTTAACTTCTTAACCGTAGTATTTGAGGTAGCTGTTAAGCCTGAACAGACTATTACTATGAATGGATATGATGATGTAGAATTTATGATTTCTACTAACCCAGGAGAGGATTTAAAACCATTATCTCAAGTTGCTAGTGGGGGTGAATTATCAAGGGTTATGCTTGCCATTAAGACTGTTTTAGCGGGTAGAGATTCTATAGATACCTTAATATTTGATGAAATTGATGCTGGTATTAGTGGCAAAACAGCCTGGAAGGTTTCTCAGCAGCTAGCTGTAGTTGCTGGATCCCATCAAGTAATTTGTATTACCCACTTGCCACAAATTGCGGCTATGGCTGATACTCATTTTGTAATTGAAAAGAGTAGCACAAATGATTCTACAATAACAGATATTAGAAAAACGGGTTCCCAGGAAAGCCTAAGTGAACTTGCTAGACTACTTGGTAGTGATACTATGACAGATGCTGCTCTAATAAATGCGAAAGAAATGAAAGAAACGGCTGGTTTGTACAAAAAACAACTATAATGAGAGCTTAATATTAAATTTTCCAAATGTTACAAATGTTTTCATAAGTAAAATTAGAAATAACTCACATAATAAGAATATTAAAAAAGAAAAGGTCAAACATCCTTTTCTTTTTTATTTCATAATTTATTAAGGAAAGTGTGAGCCCATGAAAATGCAGGAACAGGATAATTTAAGTGTTTTAGAACATGCAGGAGAAGACATTGCAGCTTTACTGTGTGATATAAAAAAACGAAAAAAAAGAATTCGTATATATAGATGTAGTTTATATGTAGTATTAGTGATAAGTATTCTTACATTGGCAGGAATGGGGTATTACTCGTTATATGGTAGTATACCGTCTATTATTCGCGTACGTGCTGGTTCCGAAGAGAGTTTAAACTTGGGTCTTCCTGCTCAAGGTGTAATCAGTGTAAGTGACCAAGGAAAATCAAATATTCCAGAGGGAGCAGTTACTCTGGATCTTAGTGAGCCAATTTCATTAAATACAAGCAACATAGATTCCTATAATCTCCAAGTAAATTTGTTTGGATTCCTTCCGTTTAAACAAGTAGGTATTCAAATAATAGAGGATCAAGAATTGGTACCAGTTGGCGTACCAATTGGTATCTATGTAAAGTCTGATGGTATTTTGGTAATTGGTGTAGGTGATTTTGTTGGATTGGATGGTGTTACTTATTCACCAGCAAAATATATTTTAAAATCAGGTGATTATATTTTAAAATTGGATGGGATAGAAGTTACTAAAAAGGATGATTTTATTAATAGAATTGAACAATGCGGTGGGAAAGAAGTTATAGTAACAATACGACGAGATGATACCATTATGGATTTTAAAATAAAGCCTGCATGTAACCAAAGTGGAAAATATAAAATTGGTATATGGGTACGTGATAATGCGCAAGGTGTTGGGACTATGACATTTATAGACGGTGATGGCAATTTTGGCGCATTGGGACATGGAATTAATGACATTGATACGAGTACGTTAATGGAGATGGAAGATGGAACTCTTTATCAAACAGAAATTATTTCTATTAAAAAAGGAGAAAATGGCGCACCTGGGGAGATGACGGGATTAATTGTCTACGCTCAAGATAGAATATTAGGCGATATTCATCATAATAGTACACAAGGTATTTTTGGAGTATGTAACGAAAAAGCACTAAAACTTGCCACTAAGACCCCAATACCTATTGGATTAAAACAGGAGATTACTGAAGGGAAGGCACAAGTGCTATGTACAGTAGATGGAACCCCCCAGTATTATGATATAGAGATAACTGCCATTCATTTAGATCATGACAATGTAAATCGTGGAATTGAAATAAGAGTAACAGATTCCAAATTACTATCTATTACAGGAGGTATTATTCAAGGTATGAGTGGAGCTCCTATTATTCAGGATGGCAAGTTTGTTGGTGCAGTTACCCATGTTTTAGTGCAAGATAGTACCAGAGGATATGGAATATTTATTGAAAATATGCTGATACATTAAATATAGATATTATTAGTAATATTAAGTAAAAATTAAGAAAAACATTGTGAAATATTAACATATATGATAAAATTTTGATGATATACAAATACCAATAAGGATGAAAATAAATTGAAAGAAAAAATAAATAATTTGTTTCGTAGAAATATCTTACAGATATTTATTCTTGTGATAATTACTTTTATATTATCATCTTTTGTGTCGCAAAAAGAAGGATATCATATGGATGAACTTCTTAGTTTTGAACTTGCTAATGCAAAATTTAATCCTTGGATTGTGCCGACTCAACCGGAGGGAAGATTGGCTAAGTTTATTACGGCTGAAATTGAAAGTGAATCCATTGCTAATACCTTATCCAATTTAAAAAGAACGATAGTCGATATCATTCAGAATCGTTCTAGTAGTCAGGTAATTAACTATCAGGCGAATGTTTTTGATGAACCGGTTTGGATTACCAGACAACAATTTCGAGATTATGTTGCAGTAGATAAAACAGATGATTTTAATTATTTATCGGTATATTTTAATGTAAAGGATGATAATCATCCCCCCTTACATTTTATATTACTCCATACCATATCTTCTTTGTTTAAAGATCGAATAACACCGTTTATGGGATGTATTATAAATATCGGAGCTATTTTAGGCAGTTGTATTTTAATGATGAAGCTTGGCAGAAATTTAGGACAAGAAAAACTAGGAATTTTTGCAGCAATACTTTATGGATTGTCATCTGGAGCCATTGCAACGACATTATTAATACGAATGTATGGAATTATGACATTTATGTGTGTGGCTTTCTTTTATTTGAATGTGATGAAATGGAAGGAAAAGAAATTTAGTTCTCATAACAAACTATTGATTGCAGTAACAATTATGGGGTTTTTATCTCAATATTTTTTCTTGTTCTATTGTATTTCATTAGTAGTGGTTATGGCAATTATATTAGTAAAAGACAAACAATGGAAAGATTTGTTTGCCTATATCCGTTCTATGGTTATTGCAGCAATGATAGGATTGGTACTGTTCCCTTTTGCCATTCAAGATGTGTTTTCTAGCGGAAGGGGTGTAGAAGCACTAGGCAATCTGATGAGTGGTATGGAAGGATACGGGCTTAGAATAGCAGCCTTTGGCAAACTTCTTATGAAAGGAATATTTGAAGGTAATGTAAGTGGTATTGCTTGGTGCATATTCTTCTTATTATTGATTATGCTTATGGTGCTTCGGTGGAAGGAGATACGTAAAAATGGCTCCTTGTTATGCCTTTTAATCATACCTGCTACTACATATTTTTTATTGGCAGCAAAGTTATCTCCATATCTTGTAGATAGATATATTATGGCTATTTTTCCTTTCTTTGCTATATTGTGTGCCTACATATTTAAAGAGTTTGGAAAAATATTGGAAGAGGCATACATAAGTCTTAGAAATGATAATAAAGCCCATAAGGATAATATAGTTCAAAAGGCATTAACGGTATGTCAACTTTTAATATTGATTGCATTGTGTACTAACAGCATTTTACGTTATGATGGGGAGTATCTTTATAAAGGCTACTCCCAACAAATGGAAACTGCAATAGAGTATGAAGATTTGGCATGTATCTGTATTTATGATGGTGTTGGTTACTACGAGAATCTATTAGAATTTGCAAGCTATGATAAGACTTTGTTGATTACAGAGGATGAATTAGAACATAGATTTGATAGAGAATCTATCATGGATTTAGACGAAGTAATTATAATTGTCAAAGAAAATGTAGAAAAAGAAAAAGTGCGACTTATATTAGAAGAATATTATAATTTGTACTGTATGGAAGAACTATTGCAAAATGGTGTTCATGGTGATGATGTATGGTTATGCATGACGATTGAACCAACAACAATGGAAGAAGGAAGCTACCAGTAAAATTGGCGGCTTCCTTCTTTGTGTAATTGCTATTTTTTGTTTGCTCTTTTTCTCATGTTAGGATCTAAGATTTTTTTGCGGATACGAAGATTAACAGGGGTAATCTCCAATAATTCATCTACTTCTATAAAGTCAAGGGCTTGTTCCAAACTTAGTATTTTGGGAGGAGACAATCTCAATGCCTCATCTGCACTAGAGGAACGGGTATTTGTTAATTGCTTCTTCTTACAAACATTAAGTTCAATATCTTCACTACGTCCAGTTTGACCAATAACCATGCCACTATAAACTTTTTCGCCAGCGCCAATGAAGAGGATACCACGTTCTTGAGCATTGAACAAACCATAAGTAATAGATTCACCTGCTTCAAATGCGATAAGAGAACCTTGCTTACGATATTGAATATCACCCTTATAAGGTCCATAACCATCAAATACAGTATTTAGAATACCATTTCCTTTTGTATTAGTCATAAACTCACCACGATAGCCAATTAGACCTCTGGCAGGAATGGAAAATTCAAGACGAGTATAGGCACCACCAGAAATAGTTCCCATATTTCTAAGTTCACCTTTTCTTTGACCTAATTTCTCGATAACAGCACCAGAAAATTCGTTAGGAATATCAATATAAGCAAGTTCCATAGGTTCTTGTTTTTTGCCATTTTCATCCGTTTTAAAGAGAACTTCAGCTTTACTTACTGCAAATTCATAACCTTCGCGACGCATATTTTCTATTAATACAGATAAATGAAGTTCGCCACGACCAGACACTTTGAAACAGTCGGTATATTCAGTTTCTTCTACACGAAGTGAAACATCTGTGTTCAGCTCACGCATCAATCTTTCGCGTATATGACGACTTGTTAGAAATTTACCTTCTTGTCCAGCTAAAGGAGAGTCATTTATCATAAACTGCATTGCTATAGTAGGCTCACTGATTTTTTGGAACGGAATGGGAGATACATTGTCAGGAGAACATAGTGTGTCACCAATATGAATATCACTAATTCCGGAGATTGCTACTATGGAACCAATAGTAGATTCTTTAACTTCCACTTTGTTTAGTCCATCATATTCGTAAAGCTTATTAATTTTTACTTTTGACTGTTTTTCAGGATTATGGTGATTACAAATAACAACTTCTTGGTTTACTCTAATGACACCATTATCTACTTTCCCAACACCGATACGTCCCACATATTCATTGTAATCAATGGTACTGATTAAAACCTGTGTTCCAGCATCAATATCACCTTCAGGAGCAGGAATATAGTCTAAAATAGTTTCGAAAAGTGGCTCCATGTTAACGCCTGTTTCCTCTATATCTAAAGAAGCAATACCTGCTTTGGCAGAAGCAAAAATAAAAGGACAATCTAACTGCGAATCGTCTGCATCAAGCTCCAAAAACAGTTCTAATACTTCATCTATAACTTCATTAGGTCGCGCTTCTGGTCTATCAATTTTATTAATACATACAATAACTGGTAGTTTCCATTTTAATGCCTGATGCAATACAAATTTTGTTTGAGGCATAGGTCCTTCAAAGGCATCTACAACAAGAATAACTCCGTTAACCATTTTTAATACTCGTTCTACTTCACCGCCAAAATCAGCATGCCCAGGAGTATCAATAATATTAATTTTGGTATCTTTATATACTACGGCTGTATTCTTAGCGAGAATAGTGATTCCACGCTCTCTTTCGATATCATTGGAGTCCATAACTCGATCAGCAACTTCTTGGTTTACACGAAATACTCCACTTTGTTTTAGCAATTCGTCTACAAGAGTAGTTTTACCATGGTCTACGTGAGCAATAATTGCAACATTTCTGATATCTTCTCTTTTTTGATTCATAAAATTCTTTACCTACACCTCTCGGACTGTACGTTCGTCATACTTTGTCAATGATTGATATTAAAATAAGATAATGTACTATATTGGAAAATGATTGTCGAACGCAGTCAATCAATTAATCTATCATTTTTCAAACTGTTTTAGTATATCACCATTTTTCTTATGACGCAAGAAAAAGTGCACTATTAAAGCATTTATTCTATTTTATTAAAAAATAATTATTAAAATAATATGCGAAGAAGATAAATTTTTGGCGATATAGGCGATGCGTTTTGGTTCTAATAAAGATAAAAATAGAGTATATATAGTATTGCACGACAGGAAATATTTATTACCGGAAAA
>CAZKGP010000036.1:0-14085 GCA_964552225.1 uncultured Acetatifactor sp. | reverse complement strand
CTTGCATATGAAACAAGCGATTCTGACGCGGCACAAACTTATGTGAATGTAATTGCTGTCAAAGAAGGTAACGAAAATAAAGACAAAATTAAGGCATTAGTTGAAGTATTAAAATCTGATGAAATTAAGAATTTTATCAATGAAAAATATCAAGGTTCTGTAGTACCTTTTAACTAGGCTGATTCAAAATGTAAATTCATTTGGGAAAGAGGAAGAGTACACATATGAAAATATCAACAAAAGGCAGATATGCTGTTCGGGTTATGCTTGACTTAGCCATGAATAATACGGGAGAATGTATTAAGGTAAAAGAAATTGCAGCTAGGCAGGATTTATCAGAAAAATATTTAGAACAAATTATTGCGATTCTAAATAAAGCTGGATATGTAAAGAGTATGCGTGGTGCCCAAGGTGGCTACCGAATTGCGAAGGACCCCAAAGAATATACAGTTGGAATGATTTTACGACTTACAGAAGGTAGCTTGGCTCCAGTTGCATGTTTGGAAGAAAATTACGGTGAGTGTGAGCGCTGCGACACCTGCGAAACACTAGCAGTATGGGAAGAAGTATATGAAGCAGTTAATAATGTGGTAGATAATATTACCATAGCAGATTTGCTAAAACGGGCAAATGATCGACTTGGTGCATTGGATTATAATATTTAAACGAACGGCGAATTATGATAAGGGCTGGTACTTCATTCATTTATGAATTGAGTACCAGCTTTTTATAAGCTTACTGTACATAGCAATCCTTTCTTTCTAACTCTCGGACAGACTTAATCTGGTATAAAATAATTGCAGTAAGAGATAGCAAGATACCAGCAACGATAATAAGTAGCCCAATTCCTCTTCCAGGACCCACACCGATAATTTTGCCCACACTGCCCACAAGTGCTCCATTATCCAAGAGTAAAGGGGTGAAACAATAATCTGCTAGAGGACCTAAAGTGGCATATGCTATTACATAGCCTAGCTGTGATATGATTCCAATAAGTCCCCAAATCCTGCCTTGTATTTGGTTATCTATATTAGTACGAATTAAATAATCTAGACTTGTATTAGCAAATGGTAACATGGCAAATAGTAAAAAACCAAAAACACATATTACAATTATGTTTTCTCTTATTCCAAATCCCACCATAAATATTCCAGTAAGAAATAGAGAAACTGAAAGTATTTTAGCAAACCCTTTTTTGATAGGAATAATGCCTAATAATACACTGGTTACCAACATTCCAGAAGCTGAAACTGTGATTCCAATACCTAAAGCTGAACTATCAGCAAACTCTAGTATCATAGGAGTATGAAGGCATTCGATGCACCCTATAAAAAAAGAAATACAGCTTCCAACTATAGTAAGAATCAAGATGCCTTTATTTTGAATAAGAGTTGTAAGCCCTTCTTTAAAACCATCAAGAATAGAATCTTTATTTCCAATAACCTTTGAAACAAGCCCCTTACGTACTGTAAATGTAGCTACAACAGTTAGCACTAGTGTAAAAATATCAAGTATTAACAATAATTTGATATCAGAAATAACTAATAATAAACCTGCCAAAAATGGAGAGATTAAAAACTTGGCTGAATTAGATGTTTGAACAAGTCCGCTTGCTTTTGAATACTCTTCTTTACTTAATAAATCTGATATAGTAGCTCTAAATGCTGGTTCAATTAGTGAAGCGAAAACAGAACTTATGGTAACACCTATACCAATTTGCCAAAGCTGTGCTTCTCCATTTATCATACAAAACAAAATAAAGATTAGTCCCAAAGCTGAAAAACCATCACCAAGAATCATTAAAAGTCTGCGGTCATATTTATCAGCCAAAACACCAGCTAAAGGTGTCAGAAGTAAACCAGGCAAAAATGCAAGAAGTGTTATCAATGTCGTTGCAGAAGCAAGACCTGTTTGCTCATAAACATACACACCAAGTCCAAAAGAGGTGAGGCCATTACCTATGGCAGCAATAAAGCCACCAAACCATAATAATAAGAATTTTTGGCGAGAATTGAATTTGCTTTTATTCATTCGTTATTTCCTCCATTATTGTGAAAAAACATCATTGATTCCATATAGTCCATAATAGGAAGAAAGCTCCCTGCTTTGGCACCAACCAATCTTTCTATATTAAATATAAATGCATTCATTTTTTGAAGCATTTCTTCGGATGGAGTTCCTATGTTATTATCAAATACTGTATTTGAATATGTAATAACCATTTCTATGCATTCATAAGGATAAGGTGTTTCAAATAGTCCTTCTCTGATGCCGTCCTCTATGACTTCCATTAAAATAGGCGGTATACCTTGCAATATTGCTTGATGGCTCTTTTGGTGTAGTAAGGCATTTTGTGGTTTGTGCATATGCTCCAGAATTTTGGTATCATCTTTACTGATATTCATTGCCATAATAGAATTGAATAGCCGTTGAAGAACTGGAATGCTTTTGTCCTCTGCAATTTCTTTGACAGCGGATAAAAGTATTGCGCTATATCTATCAATTAAGGCATCCATAATTTCTTCCTTGGACTTAAAGTGATAATATAGAGTTCCTCGTGCAATCCCTACTTTTTCTAAAATATCACTTATACTGGTGCTATCAAATCCCTTTCTATTGAAAAGTTCATTGGCGGCATCTAAAATTTCGTTTTTCCTAACGTTTGCTTCTTTTATAATTCTCATGGCTAAATCCTTTCGATTATCAAGACCGACTGTCAGTCGGCAAAAGAATAATAAAGTATTTTTATAGTATTGTCAATATGTTTTTATAAAATACTCTTAAAATCTATCTATGTGTCTAACTGATTTTATGATATGATAATGCTATGAATGGAGGTGGCCAAATGAATACGGAAAAGATTATATTATGCTATATATATGAAGGTATGGCGGATTTTGAAATTACTCTTATTTTGCACAGGTTAAATAATGCAGGAAATAGGCATATTATCACCATTTCAGAACATACAGATGTGATTCAGGGGCAGTCTGGCTTAAAGTTTATGCCAATGAAAAAGATAAGTGACATTACAGATTTATCTAATGTAGAGGCGCTCATTATACCCGGTGGCCCTATTAATAACGAACAGAATGCAATATGTGAAATGATACAAAGATTAGTTGCAGAGGGAAAGCTAGTTGCAGCAATCTGCCTTGCCCCTCAATTTTTGGGAAGAGCAGGGATATTGGAAAATTATCGTTTTACCACATCCTGTACTCGAAAAAAGATGGAAGAGTTAGGTCAAGAGGATCCATTTAATTGGAGTAACTATGTGGAAGAGAGAGCAGTACAGGATCGGAATGTAATTACTGCAAAAGGGTATGCATTGGTTGACTTTGCACTATTGATTGTAGAATATCTTAATGTTTATTCTTGTGATGAACAAAAGTATGAACAAATTGAGCGTGTATATTTAAAATAGGTATAAGATTAAAAACCCCTGATTTCTCTTTAGTGAGGAGTCAGGGGTAAATTATTCTTTATTTACTATATTCACAGAAACAATCATTTGCGACTAAGGTATCTACCAGTTGTTTCCCATCAAAGAACCGGCGGTAAAGTAGAACTTTGCCAACTCCAGTGCCACCAGCAAAAAGAGGATTTTGAGGGCGGGAACCGTCTGGAGATTCATAATTCATGAAAAGCATTTCTTCTTTAAGGCAAGAGCCAGTCACTTTTACAATTGCATTTTTATTTTGGGCAACTAATTGCCATATAATTCTTGTGCTTGTTTCTTTCACTTTCCACTTTGTACGATTAAATAAACTGAATCGAGAAAAGTTAAATTCAAAATCTTCTCCCTCATATGTAAGTTGCATAATTAACTTACGTTTTAGAGAAAAACATAAAAACTTAGGGCAACAGCCGTCAATTGCAAGAGAGGAATGTTTAGCATTCTTTTGTGTCAACTCACTGAATAAGTGGCTTGTTGCAAATTGAAACCAAGGTTTGTTAAAACTTCTACCCCAATGTTTGTCAGCATATCCATTACAGCTTTCAGGAACTACATGATAAGTAATTCCATCTAAGGTGACAGTGCCTCTGTAGTGAGACTTAATTCCCTCACCGTGCCAAAACGTATCTAGTGCATTCAAAGCAGTAAAGAATACGTTAGCAATAGGTCCAGTATGGCATGAAATGTCCTTGCATATTTCTAAATTCCATTCCATAGTTCCTTCATCGGACATATAGTATTTGTGCCGAGATTCTTCGTAACTTACGTCAACGCTTCCGGATATTTGATTTTCTCTGCAAAAATTATTGGCAACTTGTATAACAAATGGTTGAGAAGCTGCCTTAAGAGCACCAATGGGATAAAAGTTGTGTAGCTGTTTGGCTTTCAGACCTGAGGGGGTTCCAAAAGCACCTGCTTTTATCATGACATAAGAAGGCTTGATTTTACGTTTTTTGTGGAAAGGAATTTGCCCTAATATAGGTGAATTACCACCTAGGGAAGGGTTGATAATAAAATATTCTATAAAAAATGTTCGGTGTTCTCCTGTTTCAGGTTGAATTGCACGAAATGAATGCCACCAACGCATATAACCTTTTCTGGAAAGAGAACCCCGTAACATACCTGCATTTCTATTCAAATCAGATCGATTCATGGGTGAATTCCACACTCCTTCGTAAATGCAAGGATTATTTAATCCTTGAGAATCATTGGTATGGGTTCTTATTGAAAATCTACATATAGTACACAATATTTACATTATAGTACCATATGTTGTAAAATACAATGATTTTGAAAAAATCTTAAGAAATTATTTGTAAATTAAAGTTGCTAATCACACTCGATGTCATTTGTTTAAGTGCTAGTGGCCATATTTATCTGATGGTGTAATAAAGCAATATGTTTAATATTTCAAACAACAGTAGAAAAAGCCTATGCATTAAGAAGTACTTTCAGTCTTAATTACTCAATACAGGATTTGTTAAGGTTAGGAGAAAAGTACAGTTTGACGATATACAAAACTCGTTGTTTTGATTTCTGTGAATTATGGTATGGTTAACAGTGGTCTGTGTAGGAAAGGAATCTGTTTATAATTAGTTGCTCAGAGAAGAAAAAGAATTATAATAAATAGTTAATAAATAAGTTGGCTACGAAATTAAGCAATATATTAATGATCTTTAGTATTTATTGACGAATAAAATCAAATATTTTTGTTGATTGTTATATATTGCACCTTTATGAAATGATTGCTACAATAAGCATGTGTATAAGAGGGATTTGTGTTAATCAAAATAAGAGATTTTGTAATTGTAATATAGTATATTTAGCTATGGTTGAGAGCATTAGTCTAAATGTATTTGTTTCTCTATACACAAAATAAGTGTTATAGAGTTTTTTTATTGCTTAAATATAATAACTTATGGTAAATGTTATAAAATAAGTATAAAAATTATAAGCTAGACAAATTAGTTAAGGTTTTGCTGTATATCACTTGTCAGTGTTAAGGGTGATTATGAATACAAGGTTCATATAATAGAATTTGATGTTAAAGTATCTGCCTATGCACATGTGACTGATACATATAAGATTTTTTATCATATACGTACGGGTTTACAAATTATCGGTTAATAGCATGCAGGGGGGCTTTAACAACAATAAAATTTTTTAGACAAACAAATTTTGAAGGAGGTAATAAAATGCAATTAAATTATTTGAATGATGTATTAGAAGATTTAGGTGATGATGAAAGCTTAGACGTTAATGGTGGTGGAATTGGTGTTGCTGTAGTTGCTGGAGGGATAATTGTAGTTGGTATTCTGGGAATAGGCAAAGGACTTTATGATATGGCTACTGATGCCTATAAAGAACAGACAAGCGGTGGTACTTTACAATAATTCAAATTACTTATTGTTTGATATCATTAGATTATAATACCCTGCTATGTAACTTGATGTATCAAGTTCTATTATTAATTTGAGTTATATTGCTGGAGAGTATAAGTTCTGTAATGTACTCTCCAGTTTTATGAAATTAATAGTAAAATCATGATTTGTCTATAGTTTCAAGCATTAATGGAGACTGTTATGAGAAAAAAAAATATATTACACGATTCAGGAAAGAAGTTTTATTTTTTATTATTAATATATCTGATACTAGCAATAAGTGATCTTAGCCTTACTTACTTAGGGACGCCTGATTTAAAAAATGAGGCTAATCCTTTAATTACAGTGTTTGGATTAGGTTGGGGAGCGCTGATATTAGCTAATATAATCCAATATATTGTTTTTTTTACATTTGCTTATTACACATTTGTTCGATACAAGCGTCCTATCATACAATGTATGGGTATAAAACAGTTTGTTTCTATACTTTTTTTTAATCGTTCGGATAAATTTATTTGGATATTTTTTAAATGGCCTGCGAATAAAGCCTGTTGGAAAAATTTAGTTGCTCCTTTTGGATATACAATTGTAATGACCTTTATTGTAAATACGCTAATAGTAGTCATTGATTGGATAATAATATTGAGTGGAAATCGATTATATATGAGTATTCGCACAGAAATACCTTCACTTATTGTAAATGCTTTTGTAATTATAGTTTTATTTTTTTGTTTTTTTATTTACTGGTTTGTTAAAGAGTATAAATTTAATAAGAAGAATAGGGAAATGATATGATATAAATTATGGAAAGGAGAATGCGTTAAATTATATGTGATATTTAACGATAAATAAAAATGAAAAATTTAAATATGCCCATTGATGAATATACTCCATGTCGCATATCAGAATGTTATTTGGATCTGAATGGAGAAATTGAAGCAATGGGGTATACTGGTAGAGTATTCCGCCTAAAAGGTGTGGGGCGGATAATATGGTTAATGTTGGATGGTAAACATACCATTTCTAAGATTGTAGACCGAATTTGTGCTGAATTAGCATTAACTGATAAAAAAAACATAAAAAAAGAATTACTTATTATATTGGATATGCTTAATAAAAAGAATGCAATTGTTGTCAATTGGGATCCTATTTATAAAATACAATTAAGTCAGGAGTTGAATTTTAATGAGTGAGTTAGATATCCTTTTTATCTCGGCGCCGTCTCCAAACCCAGCAATGTATTATGCGTTTAAGTCACAGGGGATGCCACCTCTTGGTTTGGGATACTTGGCAACGTACCTAAAACAAAACAATTATTCTGTGAAAATTATTGACATGGCTTTTGAAAATAAGACGATTGAATCTATACTTTCGATTTTGAAGAGTAGCAAAACGCATATTATTGCTTTTTCATGTACTACAGAGACATTTAAATTGTCTGTCCGGATGGCTAGTATCATAAAACAAGCATATCCAGATTGTATTATCGTCCTTGGTGGCTCCCATGTGTCGTTTGAATATGAATCTGTATTAGATTGTAGTGCAATTGATTATGTATCTTTAAATGAAGGAGAGTATAGTCTTAAAAAATTCTGTGATTATTTTATAAGGAATTTTGGGACGCTAGAAGAACTAAGAGGGATTGCGTATAAAAAGGATGGTACCATTATTTGTACAGAACCAGAACCATTTATAAAAGATTTGGATGCACTACCATTTCCAGATAGAAAGCTTTTTGATGATCTTTATAATTATGCACGTCCAGCTACTATTGTGACTAGCAGGGGATGTCCTGGAAAGTGTATTTTTTGTGCGGCAAGTGTACTTTCTGGAGGGAAATATCGTATGCGTTCTGCTAAGAATGTTGTATTAGAATTTAAGTATTTAAAATCGCTAGGTTTTAATCATGTTGATATTGTTGATGATACTATGACAGCTAACCTTAGACGTTTGGATGAATTTTTGGACGAATTACTAGCATGTGATTTACATATGAGTTGGTATTGTGAATCTAGAGTAGATGCCATGTCCAAATCTATTTTGTCTAAAATGAAATCGGCTGGATTAAATATGATACAGTTTGGGGTAGAATCAGGAAACCAGAAGATACTTGACAGTATAAAGAAAAATATCACATTAGAAAGGATTAGAGAAGTGTTTAACTGGTGCAATGAATTGAATATTGCAACAGTTACTAATTTAATAATTGGACAGCCTTTTGATGATAAGTCTACGATAGAGGATACTATTTCTATAGGTAAAGAACTAACTTCATTGGGAGCAAAAGTGAACTTTACAATTTGTACACCCTTTCCGGGTACAGCGCTTTGGTTAAGACCAGAGGAATTTGGAATTGAAGTGATTGATAGTGACTTGGACCATTATAGCACGTTCTATCCTGTATTTAATTCAAAAGACTTAAATGCTAACGATATAAGAAATGCATATTACAATGCTGTTAAGACTATCAGCAAAAAGCGAATTGAAAATCCAAATGTCAATACAGAAAGTGGAATTAGAATGTCAGATGCGTTTTGATAAATTAACGAAAAGTTCTAAATGTATGAGAAAATGTAGATTTCCATAAATGAAACTTTTATATAAAAAATTTTAGTATATTAATTTTATTAAAATTGACCCATGTAACTATTACCGATAAGGAAAATTAAAACTATGCGCTATTTTTGCATTCGTCAACATTATATAACTGATTGTGGAGCAGCATATCTAGCAACAATTTCAAGGCAATATGGTCAAAAAACACCTATAACACGTATTCGTGAAATAGCTGGGACAGACAGACAGGGAACTACTGCCTATGGCATGGTTAAAGCAGCTGTAGAACTCGGATTTACGGCAAAAGCTGTAAAGGGGGAAAGCAACTCTATTTTCAGTGGATTCCCTCTTCCGGCTATAGCCCACGTAGTTATAGGGGGGGCCCATCCACACTATATTGTAATACATAAAATTACACAAAAACAAATAATCGTTGCCGATCCTGGCAAAGGGCTTGTTAAATACACTCCAGAAGAATTTATGAAAATATGGACAGGTGTACTAATCCTGATGGTTCCAGCACAAACCCTAAATAAAGCCTATGACAATGGTAGCACAATGTCTCGTTTTTTTCGTTGTTAAAACCGCAAAAATGGTTAATTGTAGATATTTTTATTGCATCAATACTTATTGTAGTGATGGGGATATTGGGGGCATTTTATTTAAAAATAATTTTGGATAATATTTTACCAGCTTCAGCGGCTAATACATTAACGGTTATTTCAATTGGTGTGATTTTGCTAAAAATATTCAGTGTATTATTACAAGCTGTGAGATCGCAGCTTTTACTTTATATGAGTCAAAATCTTGATATAGCCCTTTTGTTAGGATATTATAATCATGTGTTAAAATTACCAATGAATTTTTTTGGGACTCGAAAAGTAGGCGAAATTATATCACGGTTTCAGGATGCAGGAAGTGTTCGCGATGCAATATCTAGAGCTACCTTAAGTGCCTTCATTGATACGTTAATGGCTGTAATTGGAGGGATAATCCTTTTTTTTTAGCATAAAACGTTGTTTTTTATTTCTGTTATTATTGTTGTATGTTATGCTATACTGGTTTTTGCTTTTAATAATTCATATAAAAAACTTAACCAAGTACAAATGCAAAATAATGCAGAACTAACATCCTATCTTGTTGAATCGCTAAATGGAATAGAAACAGTGAAAGCTTTTTATGGGGAGGAAACAGTAAATCTTGAAACAGAATTTAAATTTATCCGGTTGCTTCGTAGTGTGCTGAAGCTGGGAAGCGTTTCAAATATTCAGGAAATGTTGAAAGCATTAATAGAGGGTATCGGAGGAATTCTAATTATTTGGGTGGGTACATATATGGTATTAAATAGTGATTTAACAGTCGGGACATTAATTACGTTCAATTCTTTGCTGGTATATTTTTTGTCACCTATTAAAAGTATAATAGATTTACAACCTGCTATGCAGACTGCTATTGTTGCCGCTGAAAGGCTTGGAGAAATTTTGGATTTGCCACCTGAAATAAGTGAAAACGAATCACTAAAGATTGCCCCGAAAAATTTGAAAGGAGATATTATTTTTAGCGATATTTGCTTTCGTTATGGTACGAGACATGCCATCCTTGAAAAATTTTCACTTCATGTTAAGTCAGGAGAAAGTGTGGCTTTAGTCGGAGAAAGTGGTGCAGGAAAATCAACACTTGCAAAGCTTCTTCTTAATTTTTATCAACCGGAAAAGGGCAATATAACAATCGGAGATTATGTTATAAATGATATAAGAATTGATGTTTTGCGATCTAAAATAGCTTATATTCCACAAGAAATTTTTTTGTTTAGCGGTACTATCTACGAAAATATTTCTTTTGGAGTGACAGACACAGATTTAGAGAAGGTAATAGAATGCGCAAGGATGGCAATGATTCATGATGATATTTCTAATATGCCATTACGATATGAAACATATGTAGATGAAAATGGTTCTAACCTTTCAGGAGGTCAGCGTCAAAGAATTGCGATTGCACGTGCCCTTATGAAACATCCAGATATTCTTATTATGGATGAAGCAACGAGTAATTTAGATGCTGTTTCCGAAAAGTCTATACATGAAACAATTGATAAATTAAAAAAAGAAATTACAACTATTATTATAGCACACCGGCTAAGTACAATTAGGAGATGTGACCGCATTATTGTCCTTGGTAAAGGTAAAATAATAGAATCGGGTAGCCATTCTGATTTAATGAACCTGCAAAATGAATATTATAATCTTTATCGCTCGCAAGTACCAGAAATTATATCCGTTAGAGGTGAAGTAAATGCAGGGAATTGAAATAAAATGGGATGATGTTTCCGACAGTAAAGAATATTACAGTAGTAGACCTAAACCAATTATGTCTTTATTTGTTTATTTTATTTTATTGCTTATTTTGACAGCTATTGTTTATATTTTTATTGGGAAAATTGAGATTGCATCAGTTGGTAATGGTTCAATACGCCCTAATTCGAAAATAAGTACAGTTTCTAACTTAGTTGGCGGCAAAATATCTGAACTTACATATAAAGATGGTCAGTTCGTTAAAGCGGGAGAAACCCTCATTGTACTGGAAAATACATATGATATACAAATTAATATGATTGATGAAAAGATCGAAAGGTTGAAGTCTAAAAATGAAATGATTGAAAAATATATTGAATCGATAAAATTACAGGAAAATAAATTTTCAGACAATATCAATGGCGTTGAATATGAGTATTATGTCAGATTTTCAGCCTTGCAAAACAATGTAAAGTCCGTTTCTAATGACGATATTGCAGAATTAAAAGGACTTAATGTGAGCATAGAGGGATTAGAGACTACTATCAATAATCTGCAAAATGAAGTGGAAATGCTTTTGCTTCTTAAACAGAGTATAGAGCAAGAAACAGATTTGCTTAAGGACAATCCCAAATATCAATATATATACCAGCAATATCTTCTTGATTTAGAAGTACTCAAAAGTAATTATAATCAAGCATTAGAGACTATTGATGAAAATGATAATATGTATGTGTTGAGAAATACTTTGAAAAACTTAGAGGTGAGTTTAGAGAACTATAAAATATTTGCCAAATCTATAGAGGAGAGACATAATTATTTTTCTTTGGATAACCCTTTTATCTCAAATTATCAAGAATATGAAGCTCTATATAACCAATATTCTCTTTCCATAAAACAAGCTGAAAAAACGTATGAAATCTTGATTCAAGACCAAACAGAAGAGTTGGATATACAGAGTGAAGATGCAAGGTTGCAAATTGATATTGCAAAAGAAGTACTTTATGCTTTTGTATCTAAATCAAAAACACAGACAGCAAGCAGCATATCGTCAATTGAAGAGCAGATAGAATCTACTAAGTTAAAAATAAACAATGTAGCTATTAATTCAGATAAAAAGGAGAGTGCAAATGATGATTATGCGTTGTCAATTAAAAAAATATTTTTGAATAATAAAATCAGTATTGAAGCTGAATTAATCATTAAGAGAGAAGAGTTGGATAATCTGAAAAACACCTTGGAATCTACTTATATTGCATTAGAACTTTATCAAATGAATACTCTGGAAAATGGTGAGTCTTTGACCGTTTCTTCATTGTGGCTAAATGCCTTGATTGATTCGTATACATTGCTTTCTGTCAATAAAACAGAATTAGATGCACTTAATTTACAAAGGATGGAGATTCAAGAACATTCTAATTTACATATGATAACTGCTCAAATTAATGGAATTATTAATGTTATGACAGAACTTAATACTGGTGATATGATTAATACTGGTACACAAATCGCAACAATATTACCTGACGGGGAATCTGAATATAGAGTATTGCTGTATGTTGACAGTAAAGACATTGTTGGAATTGAAGCGGGTAGCTCTGTAAAATTTGAAATTCCCGCTCTTCCTTCCCAAATTTATGGGGATATATATGGACAAGTTGTTAGTGTCTCAAGGGACACAAAATCAATAAATAACCAACAAACAAAATATTATTTAATTGAATGCTTAATTGATAATCGAAAACTATATGACAAAAACGGGAAAGAGGCTAATATTGAAGTGGGTATGATAATAGAAGGTAGAATTATTGTAAGTAAAATAAGAATTATTGATTATATCTTACAAAATTTAAATTTTAATTAGTATTAATAATTTATGTAGAATATTTAGTGGTATTCAATTAATAAAATAAATTAGTAAAAATACTACTTTTCAAATTAGACTGAAATTTACCCGCAAAATAGATTTCAGATTCCCAGTTAAACATATCGTTCACTTAACGTGAATTTTTTAAGTAAAACCGACATAATAGGGATAACTAATGTATGTAACAAAATAATACAAAATATAATCATTTTTGCATTCCCTGCATATAATATAGTAAAACACAAAGGAAATAAAATGATGGGAATGCCAAAAATTGATTGTAAAGATATTGATATTCGCTGTGCAGCAACGTCTATTCTTCAATCCATTGCACTGCAAGAGGCTGCATTAGCTCATATTATTAATGCAGAAGGAGAAAAAATTCAAAGGGCTATATCTATGGATTGTATTGATCTGAAAGATTTAGTGGAAGTGAATGAATCTGTAACAGAAATGATTGAGAAAATAACTGCTCTTGAGAATGTATTAAAAAATAAGGCTGAATTAATCATTCCACTTCTCGAAGAAGAGGAAGAAGAATCATTTCCATGGCCTAAACCACATGATCCATGTGATAAGCCTCATTATGGTCCCAAGCCACATGATCCATGTGATAAGTCTCATTATGGTTCCAAACCATATGGTCCAAAACCATGTGAAGAATGTTAATAATATGATTTTACTGATTATCGAAAGTGAAAGGGATACTATTCAAGTAGTATCCCTTTCTTGTTGTTGTATTTTTTGGAGTACGTTTCTAAACACCACAGGCTATCCCTCGGCGAGCCGTCTGCGCCGCCTGATAACAACGGTAATGCTAATAGACAGTGGTTGTAGGAGCAGTTCAGTGTTGTCAATGCGGTAAAATGCTCAATGCCCGTCAGGTCGGCAATGTCATTGTTGGATACGTTTATATTGATAATAGCAGCTATTGTAGTGGCGGTTAAAGTATCGCCGTCATTTTTGCCGTAAGTGCTACAAATCCACGCCCGAAAATTAGCGTTGGGAAAATTGGTGTCATTGATTACCACATCCCCTATGGCAGGTACTCGCAGGATACCCACGCTTGGGCTCAATGTCACAGTGTTGGTAGGCGTGACGGGTTCTCCCTGAGCATAGACTGGCATAGTGGCCACTGGCGTTGTGGTCAGCGTCAGCATGGTGGTCAGCACAAATGTTATTATTCGTTTTATTATTTTGTTTTTCATATTCATTTCTCGTTCACTTGTTTATCGGTCCGCAGCATGGCCATAATCTCATCTACCGTCAGGCTGGCTCCGTTGAACCAGTACACACGGTTGCCGTCCGTCTTGGGCAGGGAAAGCTCCTTAATCTGCGCAAACAGCGGGTCGGACATCTTGTCTTTCAGCGTCAGGCCGAGATGGATGCCGTTGTCAAGCTCTACGCTGATTTCATCCAGGTTTTCCAAATCTGCCAATACCTTTATAATCTTCCTTTCGCTCATATGCTACTCCCTTCTACAACCGCCATAATTTCATCCAGGGTTAGTTTGGTTCCATCCTTCCAGTACAG
>CAZKGP010000035.1:250-14268 GCA_964552225.1 uncultured Acetatifactor sp. | reverse complement strand
ACTTTTATCTTATGGCTCCTGTCACAAGGTTTTCCCCCTAAGGTATATTGGCAGACCTCTGTTCTATGGAGATGAGACCGTAAACAGTTTTTGAAAGCATGGAAGCCTTTGCTGCACATGCTTTCAATGTTTAACTGCGCCCGCTCGCGGGAGCATGATCATCGGAATGCTTAGAAAAGCGGGCTGCCAATATACCTTAGGGGGAAAACCGCCAACACAGTCAATTTGTTCGAGCACATTTTACCCCCTTAAACATTTGACTTGTTTTCCTATTTATGATAATTTTATGATAGTTAAAAAGATAGGAACATAGGAAGGATTATTCTAATGGCTACTATTAAGGAAATAGCTACATTAGCGGGGGTTTCTAGAGGGACCGTTGATAGGGTATTAAACAACAGAGGTTCTGTACACCCTGCTACTGCAGAGAAAATACAAGAAATAGCAAAAGCACTTGACTATAAACCAAATAGAGCCGGTTTAGCTTTGGCTGCGCAGAAAAAGCGGCTTCGTCTAGGGGTTATCCTTTCCTCCCTTGAGAATCCTTTTTTTATAGATGTGCTAAATGGTGTGAATAATAAATCCGAAGAACTTTCTGGATATAATTGTACTGTTATAGTAAAAGAAATTGCTTTTGGTGTAGAAGAACAGCTTAAGGCAATGAAAGAATTGGTGGCTGAAGGAGTGAATGGGATTGCACTTGCACCATACAATGATAATCGAATTCGGAATCAGATAAACAAGTTATATGAAGCAGGTATTCCTGTAGTTACTTTGAATACTGATATTGAAAACTCTAAGAGAATCGCTTATGTAGGAAGTCATTATACGCGTAGCGGACAAACTGCTGCTGGTCTGATGCACCTTATGACACAAGGGGATTTGAAGGTAGGCATTGTAACTGGTTCCTCTAGTATTCTATGTCATACAGAACGAATTGCAGGCTTTACTACTACGCTACAGTCTTATAACCACAATAATACCATAATTAGTGTTATAGAGAATCATGATGATGAATTTGAAAGCTATGAAAAGACCACAGCTTTATTAACAAAACATCCTGAAATAAATGCCTTATTTTTCGCCGCAGGGGGTGTTTATGGGGGATGCCGTAGCGTAACCAATCTAGGGCTGGCTGGTAAGATACGAATAATTGCTTTTGATAAAGTTCCAACCACCATAGAATTAGTAAATAAAGGTGTAATTGCTGCTACTATTTGCCAGCAACCCCAAATACAAGGTTCTAAGCCATTGAACCTATTATTTAACTACCTTACGACAGGGGAACTGCCGGAAAAAGAATATAATTATGTGGCTGTTGATGTAAGGATTAAGGAGAATATCTAATTATAGTAAATGATACAATTGGCAACAGCAGAAATAAAACAATCTTATTATTCACTGATATATTCTCTCGGTGAAACTTGATAGTATTCCCGAAATGCTTTATAGAAGTTGCTACTATTGCTATAACCCAGCATGAGTGCAATTTCAACAATGGAGAGGGTAGTCCCCTTGAGAAGAATGACAGCTCTTTTCATTCGCTGTTCTAGCAGAATTTCTGAAAATGATTTGCCAATTTCCTTATGCAGTAATGTGGAAATATAGTTTGGATGATAAGAAAAGTGATTGGCAATTTCTTTGAGAGTTACTGTGTCAAAATGGCAACCGATATATTGTAAAATCCTATCAGATATTTTTTCTGAATATTGTTCTTGGTTTGTAAGTGTATATTGGCGTGCAATTTGCATAAGAAAAGCTAGAACTAACGGTTTTAAAATATCCTGCGTATCTTCTTTCTTGTCCGCATATTCAATTACCATTATTTCCAACAAAGTGCGAATATTGCAATCATCTTCAATCTTAAAATGAATAAACTCTTCTGAAAAACAGTTGGTGACCGGGTCAATAAAAAATTGAAATAGCTTTGAATTAGCCGACAGCATCGGTAAGAAAGCGCTAAAAAAGGTTTTTTTCTGAATCAATACACCAATAACAATTGTTTCCTGATTGTCATGACTGCAAAGCGCATGTCCAGCAAAGGGTTGCCCAGCATAAAGTTCTCTCTCGCAAATTGTAATCTGATTGTCATATTTATAACTGCTAGAATGATATTGTCCCTTATAAGTATAATTAAAGTAGAAAAAATCATGGCGGTGAAATAGTTCATGTATGCCGTTGCTGTTATGAACACACATTAGAATTTCATCATCTGGATTACCTGGCCAATAATGTATTTTTTCATTTTGTCCCTCTATGTCAAGGTCATGGTAAGACCAATCTAGCTCCAAAAATTCCTTCTGTAGTTTATGAATTGCAGATTCCAATATCTGACTCGCCATATGATGTCTCCTATTCCATATTTAATGTACATTTTTCCTCAATACTTTATTCATGATGATTATTATACTAATCAATATGAGAAAAAGCCACACATTTCGTTAAGATTTAGCGCTGATTTTAAATCCTCTTTTTTGTATACTGTGCAATGCACATTGAATAATTAGGAGGACATAATGAAATTAAAAACTTTTTATCAAAAACTATTTTTACTTGTGATACCAATTGCATTTCAACAATTTATGCTTGCAGCAGTAAGCGCTTCCGATGCGATTATGCTTGGGTATGTTGATCAAAACTCTCTTTCTGCTGTTTCTTTAGCTAGTCAGGTCACCTTTGTGTTCAATCTATTTATGGGTGGTTTAACGGTGGGAACCAGTATTTTAGCAGCCCAGTATTACGGGAAAGGTGATAAGGATTCAATTGAAAAAATCTTTGGATATGTTACCAAAGTTTCTTTTCTGATATCATTGGTTTTCTCTTTGGCAACTCTTTTTATCCCAGAGGTCATAATGCGAATTTTCACACCCGAACCGCAGCTTATCTCCGGTGGGGCTGTATATCTACGCTTTGTATCAATATCCTATTTGTTTACTGGAATCTCGCAAATCTATCTTTGTGTCATGAAAAACACAGGATTTGCTGTAAAAAGTATGATTGTCGGTTCTTCTTCTGTGGTGCTTAATCTAATCCTAAATGCAATGCTTATTTTCGGTCTTTGGTTTGCACCCGAATTGGGTATCGCAGGTGCTGCCATTGCAACCTCTATTTCTAAATTTATAGAAATGATTTGGGCTTATGCGGAGTCCCTACGAGAAAATCGAGCCAGATTGCGTATAAAATATTTTATTTCAATAGATAAAATTCTCGTTAAAGACTACTGGAAGTACACAATGCCTATGCTGGGAGATTATCTAGTTTGGGGTGTTGGTTTTTCCTTACATTCTGTTATTATGGGACACTTAGGGAGTGATGCAGTAGCTGCCAATTCTATTTCGAATATTGTAAAAAATTTAATCGTCAGCTTTTGTACTGGACTTGCCAACGGCGGTGGTATTATCGTTGGTAATGAATTAGGTACTGGTAATTTAAAACAAGCCAAAAATTATGGCGGACTTCTTTGTAAAATGGCCATTATAAGCGGTGTAGCGTCCGGCTTACTTTTGATAGCACTATCCCCTTTGATTTTAAATGTGACGGATTTAAGCCCACAAGCTACTGAATATCTAAAATGGATGTTGGTATTTTGTGCCTGCTATATGATTGCCAAAGCAATTAATATGACAACCATTGCTGGAATTTTTCCTGCTGGTGGCGATGCCAAATTTGGTCTGATTTGCGATACAGTAACAACATGGGGATTTATGGTTCCTGCTGGATTTATCGCAGCATTTTACTTGGAACTCCCTGTGGTGGTAATATTTTTGATTCTCAATATGGATGAAGTTATTAAGCTTCCAGCTACTGTTATCCATTATAGAAAATATGGTTGGTTAAAAAACATAACAAGATAATCCTCCCTTACAATCTACTCTATTGTTTCCAACGTAACTTTTTCATAGGGAATTCTTATGTATTTATTATCCAGTAACTCAATGTCCTCTGGGAGCTCAGTATCAAGCACAATCCAGCATGCTAGTTCAACCATTCCTTTGGCTTGTCCTTTGACATCATTTAATACAGTTCCCGCCATTTCTTGGTTCAGTACTGCTTCGATTCCTCCTTGGGTAGCATCTATTCCCAATATGATTGGCCAAATATCACTATTTGGAGTATATCCTTCATTTTTCAATGCATCGATTGCTCCTAACGCCATATCATCATTATTGCAGATACATACTTCCATTTGATTCTCAAATGTTTTTAACCATTGAATCATTTTTGCATAGCCTTGTTCCCGATTCCAATTTGCAATTTCATCCGCTAGTTTTTCCACTTGAATCCCAGCGGCTGTAATTTGATTAATAACATGCATGGTTCTTACAATAGAATCTTGATGCCCAGCTTCTCCTTCCAAAATCACATATTGTACAACGCCATCACCGTTTTTATCCACCAAACTAAAATCTTTTTCACAGATTTCCACTAAAATATCACCTTGGATATCACCTGATTCAAAAGCATCCGCCCCAACGTAGTATAGCTTACTCCATCGCTCCAAATCCTCCTCTACCAATTCCCTATTAAAAAATATAATAGGAATATTGGCAGCTTCAGCACTTTCTATGATAAAAGAAGCGTCTGTTCTATCTACTAAATTCACGCAGATAATATCGCACTCCTCCTCAATGAACTTTTCCACCTGGTCATTTTGAATGGATTGATTGCCATTGGCACCAAGAATATCAAAATAAATTGCAATCCCATCATTTTTTTCTTTTTCTTTAGCATATTCTTGTGTGGCACCAATTAACTCTGAGATAAAAGTATCATATTGGCTATATAAACTAACCCCTATTTTGATAGCGCTGTTATTCTTTTTGGCATCTTTTAAATTTCCCGTTTTACTACACCCACAAAGTAAAACCAGAATCAATACTATAGAAATCCCTCTATTTATCCTTTTCATATTAACTCCATTCTGACTACTCAACAACAGGAAATAGCAAACTTTGCATTTCATCCTCATACAGATTATCATAGGTTACCAAATAGTATTCACTCCTAAATTCTGAATGCTCCTTATTACCGTTTAACAAATCCGCCATAGTTGCAACACTACTATACCCTGTATAAAATTCATTTTGAAATACAATGGCATCAATACTTCCACCATCTAGCCTTGAAACTATTTTGCGTCCTGAACCAATGCCAAACAGCTTTGCTTTCGGGGAAAATTCTTTAAAATAATCACTACATTTTTCTAGACTTGCTGTATCTAAACACACCACACTGTCATAATCAGAGGACCAAAATACTTTTCGTAAAATTCTTGGAATCCCTTCATTTTCATCCGAGTAATATAAATACGTTATTTTTCCATTTTCCCCTAACGCATTTTCTAACCCCAGCTTACGTTGTTCTTCATTTTTCCTGTCAACTGACTTTGTAAGAACAGCAATTTTACGATAGCCATCATCTATCATCTTCTGTCCCAACAATTCTCCCATTTCATAATCCAGACTCTTCATATGAAAAGCACTTTCCGCTCTTACTCCATTTTCCACAGTGATGATAGGAATTTCCGTTCCAGCATGCTCAACAAACTCTGCCAATACAGAAGAATCATCTGCTGCCAAAATAATTCCATCCACCTCATTATCCAACTCCCGTTGCAACAACTGAAGCTGATCCTCAGAACTACTTCCATCCAGCAAAGTAGTAAATTGGGCTTTTATATTATAGTCTTTTTCCGCTTGCTCCACTCCTGCTTTTAAGGATTCCCAATCCCCAACGCCACCATAGTATAGCAAAACTGCAACATCATACTTACCGTTCTTTTCTGGTGGAAAAAGCGCATCATACATACTATATACTAAAATAAATAGCAATACACCACCAAGGATTATAAACCCAATCCATTTCTTCTTCATAGTATTTTTCCTCGCTTAGGTAAATGAATGATTACTGTGGTTCCTACATCTAATTCACTTACAACCTGTAAACCATATTCTTCACCAAAATATAGTTGAATTCGTTCATTGACATTTCTAATTCCGATGCCTGAACCTTTTTTTCGCACTCTTTTATTATCAATTAGCAGACTAGAAACCATCTCTTCTGGCATACCCAATCCATTATCAGATACCTCAATATAAATATCATCCCCATTTTCATAAGCCTTCACTTTAATCTCGCCATCACTCCCCATGCTCTCCATTCCATAATAAATTGCATTCTCTAATAGGGGTTGAACAATCAGCTTTATTGTTTCGTATTGTTTGATATTTTCATCCACATCAAAGGTGACTTTAAAAGTATTTTTATATCTATACTTCTGTATTTCTATGTAATTGATAGCATGTTGCATTTCCTCGTCAATAGATATATTAGTCTTGCCTTGATTTAAACTAATGCGAAACAAATTTGCCAAAGCTATTAACATGGCGATTGAGTCTTCATATCGCTCACTTTCTACCATGTATATGATAGAATCTAATGTATTATATAAAAAATGAGGATTGATTTGGGATTGTAGCGCGTCTAACTCGCTTTTCCGCTTGTTTTCTTGTTCCTCAACTTTTTCATCCATTAATTTACGCATTTGTAAAACCATATTTAAAATTGTTTTACCTAGATGTTGAACCTCATGAGAGCCTCCAATAAAAATAGGTGGCGCTACATCATCATTTTCTATTTTCCTTACTGAATCATCTAGCTTACGCAAAGGTCCAGTAACCTTGGTAGAAATAAAATAATTAGTAAGTGTAATAATAACTGCCATCAGTGCAATTACGGTAAGCCACAAATTTTTACTTTTTTGAAAGGTGGGAGACATATTTTCCACTGGTGTTACACTTACTACCTTCCACCCAGTATATCCTACGGTTTTCACTACTATCATTCGTTCATCGCCTGCAAATTGTTCATAGTGAATCCCATCCTCATAGGATGAAACCACCTCATTATTTTCATGGTATAGACTTACATTAATTAAATTTCTCTGTGGATGATAAATTATGTTTCCTTCCATATCAGTTAAATAGATATAACTAATCTCACTATTATTCACCTTATCAAACAGTCTTTCTATGCCACTGTAATTCATGTCTACAAGCAAAATACCTTGCAACGATTTTCCATTAGATGTTAATTCTATCCCCCTACTTAGCGAAACTACCCAATAATATCTAAAATTACTATTTTCAAATATATTTTCCACATGGGGCGTCGAAAAATGTAAATTTTCCATCTTAGATTTGGCTTGCGTAAACCAATTTTGAGAAGTAACATCAGCCCATGTTTTTTGATGAAGCAAGGGGGTAGAGGTTACCAGTTCGCCTTCTATTGTAAAGCAAGAAATGTTAACAATGGATTCCTTATTGGCTTCATATAAAAGTGTCATTTCTTTGTTAAAAGAATCCTCTGCAATATCAGCATCCTTTATTACGTTATAATACATAGCATCTGAAATATTCATCATATTTCTTAGGTAAGAGGTAAGATTTAATTCTACCTGTTTTACCATTCGCATATTATCTTCTGCAATTATGGTTTTAGATGTTTTTAAATAATTTCGATACAAAATATTGCCTACTATGCTTATCGCTATAAGTGAAATAACAGTAAACGTAAGTGAAATGGTGAACTGCATACTTTTTTTACTATACATTTTTTTGATCTTCATCCAATATTTCATGCCGCATCACCTTTCCAATTTTTTATGAAACTATTTATTCCTCTTTCCTTATGGTTCTATATTTAGTCGGTGAAACACCATATTGCTTTTTAAAAACATAACTAAAATAATTGGGTTCTAAATATCCCACCTGTTCTGCAATAAAATAACTTTTTTCATCCGTATTATTTAACAAATCAACAGCATGTTCCATCCGAACCTTAGCCAAATAAGACACAAAACTCATACCTGTTTCTTTCTTAAAAATAGTAGAAAAATAGGAGGGACTTACGCCCAAATGCTTGCATATTTTTTCCACAGAAAACTCACAGTCACTATAATTATCCTCAACATACTTTTGGGCATTTTCAGTAAGCAGTTTTGTACTGTGACATTTTTGTTTCTTCATAAGCTGTCTCATATTTAAGCAAATTTTATAAAGCCATTCTTCAAGCTCATCAAGAGAATGAAATTTTTCTATGTCACGATACAAATCAAAATTTTCACCTACAATGTAATCCAACTCCAAATCATACAACCTTACCAAACGTACAATTTCAATTATTAATTCCATAAAGATAAATCTATATTGATTGATTCCCATCTTGCTTTGCTTTAATGAGGATATAAAATAGCTGATTGCCTTTTCTAATTCCTCTCTTGTTCCAAGCTTTATTGCATTAAAAATATCATTAACGCTATAGTGCTCCAATGCAGTAAATGCTTTCTGCTTGGGTTCAACGTCTTGTATGTAAATCGCTTGGTTGGCACCAACAAACACTCTATATTCTAATGCAGAGCTAGCCTCATTAAAAGAAATTGATAGCTCTCCAACTTCAGAATACGCTCTACCAATACCAGCACTTAAGTTTACATCTAAAATTCTCTTTGCCTTCTTACATATTTGTTCTATGTGATAGTGAAATGCTGAAATTTCATCCTTTTCCTTTAACGTAGCAATTACAATTACCTTATCTAAATATAAAAAGCTATGGACATTTAATATCTCATTACAGTAATCATTTACTATACTCAGCAAAGATAAATAATCCATTTGTTCCTTAATATTATCTACATATTCATTCGGACAAAAATGAAATACTGCAACAGAATAATAGTTTCCATTCATCTCTAAATCATACGATTGTAATAAAGGAACTGCCTTCTCAGTCTGGATACGCCCATGCAGAAGACTGACTAATACTTGTTCCTGCATCATAGGAATACTTTTAAGATAATGCTCATATAGTTTTTTGGCATTACGTTTTTCATCAATTTCTTTATCCAAATTCTCTTTTATTTTGCTAAAAACTTTGATTAGTTCCTGTGGGTTAATCGGCTTTAATAAATATTCCTCTACCTCAAGATGAATTGCTTCTTGTGCAAATTCAAACTCATCAAAACCTGAATAAACCACAATTTTCGTGTTTTGGTAATTTTCTTTTAATTTACCTGCTAGCGTGAGTCCATCCATAAATGGCATCTTGATATCTGTCATCACCACATCAACAGACATAGCTTCAGCCATCTCTAACGCCTCTTCTCCATTGCAGGCAGAACCTACTAATTCAAAACCTAGTTCTTCCCAATCAATTTTTTTGCGAATGGATTCTCTTACTTCGTCCTCATCATCTACAATAATCATCTTATATAATGCCATTATTCATCACCCATTTCATTGTATTTTCTTTTTATATAAATTGCAACAATTACGAAAAGACAGTCGCCCCTAAAGCATACGCCTGTCTTTTCAAATTAACTTATTTTTAGTTTATTTCTTAGCTACATATTTACGAATATCCAATGCAATTGCCACTACAATAACAATACCTTGAGCTATGTATTGGGCATTTGGATTCACGCCTAAGAATTGAAGTGAGGATTTTAATAATTCAAATACTGCGACTCCTATTACAACAGATGAAATTCTACCAACACCACCATTTACAGAAACACCACCTATGGTACAAGCTGCAATGGCCTCTAGCTCATAGCCTTGACCTAAGTTAACAGATGTTCCTCCTGCTTTTGCTCCTAGCAAAAAACCTGCAACAGCGTATAAACCTGCTGCTAATACATAAATAAGTATCTTAGTTTTTTTGATATTAATACCTGATACTTCTGCAGCACTTTCATTGCCTCCAATTGCATACATATGTTTTCCATGACGTGTATTATTATATAAAAACCACATAATAACACCGATTACAATGGTTATTATAACGAGATAATTTAATATTTTGAACCCAAATAATCTTCCTGTAGCAATTCCAGTATATTTTTCTATATATCCACCAATAGGAGTTGCATTTGTATACACAAGGCAGATACCATATACAATTAACTGCATTCCCAATGTACCAATAAATGGAGGCACATTAAAATACGATATAACAATACCATTTATTAAACCAAATATACTACAAATTGCTATACAAATTAGCAATACTACAAATATATTAAGTTCTCCAAGATTGGGATATACTTTCCCTGAATAATCGGCTCTTTGTAGTAGCGTACCTGCAATACAACCACTTAAGCCAACAATACGACCTGCTGAAAGGTCTGTTCCCTTTGTAATAAGGCATCCACTAACACCAAACGCTATGATTACTCGTGGAGCCATATTGATGAGAATATTAACAATATTACCACCACTTCTAAAAGAAGGTTCCGTTATGCTTACATAAATCGCCATTACCACCATTAATATGATAATACCATTATTAATTATAATATCTTTTATATTTTTAGTTTTTAATTTATTCATGACAAACTCCATTCTGCCAAAATCTGGCGATATCGATTGCAACTCTATTTAAATTGTGTTGCATAATGCATAATATTTTCTTGAGTCATATCTTCAACTCTATCAATTTCGCCTGTCAGTTTACCGTCACACATTACTAAAATACGATCTGACATTCCCACCAATTCAGCCATTTCAGAGGAAATCATAATAATTCCTTTTCCCTGCTTGGCTAAATTAATCATAATCTGATATATTTCATATTTGGCGCCAACATCAATACCACGTGTGGGCTCATCCATAATTAAAATATCGGGATCATTAGCAAGCCATCTGGAAATAATAACTTTTTGCTGATTTCCACCAGAAAGTGTTTGAATTTTTGTCTTACTACTTGGCGTTTTTATACTCAATTTCGATATATTGTCCTGAACTAATTTTTCAATTTTTTTATGTTCTAGCTTAATTCCAGCTTTCAAATACTTATTTAATGATGCAATTGATACATTATCTGCAATGGACAAGCAGCCTATGATGCCGTTGCCTCGTCTGTCCTCTGTAATCAAACCAATCCCATTTTTAATTGCATCAGACGGATTCTTGATTTTAATAACTTTTCCATTTTTCTTTATCTGCCCTGCTCTAATATTCCGAATACCAAATACACCTTCCATAACCTCTGTACGTTGGGCACCTACCAATCCGCCCAAACCTAGTATTTCACCTTTATGTAACTTAAAACTTACATCCTGAAATGATTTATCATAAATACTACTTAAATGCTCTACCTCTAAAAGAACCTCTCCCTTTACATGAACAGGGTCTTTAGGAGGAAACAAATTTATTAATTCTCTTCCTACCATTTTAGAAATAATATTATCCATAGAAAGTTCGGATACAACCCAAGTTCCTACATATACACCATCTCGCATAATTGTTATATCATCTGCAATCCTTTTTATCTCATCCATTTTATGAGAGATATAAACCATTGATACCCCTCGATTTCTTAATTCATTAATAATGTGAAACAAAGATTCCACTTCATTTTCCGTCAAAGAAGAGGTGGGTTCATCTAAAATAACGACTCTTGCATTCATGGAAACCGCCTTAGCAATTTCTACTGACTGCATTTGAGAAATTGAGAGAGAACCCAATTTAGCTTTTGGATCGCAAGACATTTTAACATCTTTTAACCATTTTCCTGCTTCTGCATACATTAATTTATGATTTACCCATTTAAAGGGACCAATTTTTTTCTCAGGGTATCTTCCACAATACATATTTTCTGCAATGCTTCTTTCTGGAATTGGTTGTAATTCTTGATGTACCATGGCAAGACCTTTTTTTAGTGCATCCTCTGGATTTACAATGTCAATTTTCTGACCTTCTAGATAAATTTCGCCTTCATCCATTTTATAAATTCCGAATAAGCATTTCATTAATGTAGACTTTCCTGCACCATTCTCTCCCATCAGAGCATGAACGGTTCCAGGTCTTAATTGAAAATCAACATGATCTAGAGCCTTTACACCAGGAAAGCTTTTTGATATTCCTTTCATCTCAAGCCTATATTCTCCCATTTGCTCTCTCCTTTCAAAAATCGGGTGAATCACGAAGGATACACCCGATCTATATCATTCTATCTGAACTATTATTTTAATATATCAAGGATTTCTGCTGCATTATCCTTAGTTACTTTAATATAATCTACTACAATTGTAGGACTTACTTCTTCACCATTAATAAAGCTGACTGCTGCATCTACTGCTGCATGAGACTGACCAATATGATCATTAAATACAGTACCTGTCATAAGACCAGTTTGTACATTTTCAAGAGCTTCTGTTAAAGCATCAACACCAAGAAGGTAAATATCTTCGCCTACAGTTCTTCCAGCAGCAGTAATTGCCTGAAGGGCACCAAGAGCCATTGCATCGTTGTTGCAGAATATCACTTCTATTTGTTCGCCGTACTGAGATAGTTCATCTTGAACCTTTTGCTGTGCAGTTGCTTGATCCCAATCTGCTCTTTGAAGATCCAACTCTTCAACTTCCCAACCAGCATCTTTCAATGCTTTCACAGAATATTCTGTTCTGTATTGTGCGTCAACATTTTCAGGGTCACCTTGAATCATGGTATAGCTTACTTTTCCATCACCGTTTACATCAATTGCCTCTAAGCCTAATTCTGTTAATATTTCACCTTGAAAGGTACCAGACTGTCTTGCATCAGCACCAACATATGTAACGCTCATATCATTGGCATCCCATCTAACTTCTTCTGCTTGCTCTGGTTCACGATTGATGTACACTAATGGTATACCAGCTTCCACTACTGTATCTGTAATCGTTGCAGCAGATGAAGCATTTACAGGATTAACAATAATAACATCCATACCCTGAGCAATAAAGTTGTTGATTTGATTGGACTGCTCAGCCTGATCATTTTTACCATCCATAACTGTAATATTTGATTCGCTAAATCCTAATTCAACAAGATAACTTACTAGTTCTTCACGATATAGGGTCATAAAGTTATCATCAAATTTGTAGATAGTGATACCAACCTTCTTATCTGCATATCCGCTTGAAGGCACTTCTTCTTTTACTTCTTTTACCTCTGTTTTTGATTCAACAACAGTTTCTTCTTTTTCTTTGGTTACACTAGTTGTTTTACCAGTATCACCGCATCCAACTAGAGTACCCACTACCATTGCCATACATAATAAAGCTGTTAACAATTTCTTTTTCATTTCTTTTCCTCCTTTTAAGGCTTTGCCTTGTTTATATCTATATTTTAGCTTTCTGAACCTTGATATAACATACAATATTCTTTTTGGATTATATGAATTTATTGGCTTAATGTACACATTTCATATATTTCAATATTTAAATTTGTTAGTTTTTTATAATTTATATTATTTTTCATTTTTTATTAATTCATTTATATACAAATTGTATACCAATGTATAATCCATAGCGAAGCAGGAGAAGGAAATTGACGCGAAGAGCTTTGCTACGTTATACTATAATATCATAAAGATTCTGTATCATAGAACGGCTGTGTAAATGACTGCCGACATTTCAGGAAGGAGATGGCAGACTTTGAACAATCGAGACAATTCGTGCCCATCCGCAAGCAAACACCGGAATATATTAGCCATCCTCTTTTTTCTACTGCTGGTACTGGGCCTATGGATATGGTTTTCCCTTGCCTCTGGCATCAACACCGCCCATGTAGAAAAAGCAGACGGCGTGTTCGACCTACGGGGCTTCGACTTTGAAACCTCTGTGCAACAGGTGGACGATATTACCAATTGGGAGAGCTGGCCGTGGCATTTGTATACGCCAGAGGATTTTGACGCGGGTATCCCAGGCGATGGTGTGGTGATGGGTCGGGAAGACTTCATAGAGGTTGAGTACGCCACCCACCAGCTGACGCTGCTTCTACCACCCGGTGAAATCTACGGCATCTCCATGAAAACCCCAGTCTACTCCATGCGGCTGTTTATCGGCGGGGAGGAAATTGCCACAGAAGGCAGACCAGCCATAACGCGTGAGGAGATTATCCCTAGCACACGGGATCGGACCTACTTTTTTCAACCCCAAGTTGAGCAGGTAGACATCTTAATCCAGACCGCCAATTTCG
>CAZKGP010000035.1:0-240 GCA_964552225.1 uncultured Acetatifactor sp. | reverse complement strand
ATCACCTATCGCTGTATCTTCTCAATAAGCGGCGAGTCACCACTCTGCTGTTTGGAGCTTGTTGCGTTCTTTTCGCGCTGTTTGACAAGCGGCTCCTCTTTGCCCTGTTTCCGAATATCAGCTGGTATGCGGAAGTCCGGCTGGAATACCTGTTCCATTTCCTTACCTATGCCGTGGCAATCTGGTTCTTTTACAAGCAATTCCCAGGGTTGCTGAACAAATGGGTGGCGCGCGTCTCCT
>CAZKGP010000034.1:0-14526 GCA_964552225.1 uncultured Acetatifactor sp. | reverse complement strand
GTTCATTTGTGTGAAAATGTATCTTGATTAATTCGTCATCTCCTACTGCTAATAAACAGTCTCCTTGAAAATTTTGAGTAAAATAATGGTTAATTGCTTCTTCATCTAAATCATCACCTTCAATTAATAATTGTGTATCATATTTAAACTCTAACATTATCTTTTCCTCACTATAATTTTTTCACATAAACAGAGTTTACCATATCACTGTTCTTCTGTCAGCTTTTTATTTTTATATGTGTCTTCTATTTACTTTAATCTTTTCTCTGACAAACCCCACAATAATAAACCGATCCACCCATATACGCTTCTTTTGTAATATCACCACCACAAACTGGACATGGTAATTTCACAGTATTCTTTGACATCTTGGTTAGGTAACCACCTGGATTACCGTAGAGGTCCTTCTCTGTATCACGTCCTCCTTTTTCTACCATTTCACCCAAGACAGAAATAATAGAATTAAATAAAATCTTCTTCTCTTCCTCACTAAATGTTTGAAGCTTTCTCTTAGGGTGAATCCGTGCCACAAATAAAATATCCTGGGCTGATCCATTTCCAATACCAGGAAACCGTTGCTCTGTAGCAATAAATGCTTTTGCACTAAGTGTAGGTTTGCTTGCTCCCAACAACTTATTGAAATAAGATTCAAACTCTGGTGAAAAGGGCGAAATTGCCTGTATACTCTTTACATAATATTCGTTATCATAGTTATCTTTATGTAGGTTGATTCCTCCATACATAGCTACGGTGAATACCAATGCTGTCCCATCATCAAGAGCAATCAAAAGCTGGTAATTTTTAGGTACTTTATCTATGGGCATAAATCTAACATTTACCCCATCATTAAAACAAAGCTTATTTCCCCCATCAAATAAAAGTTCCACATATATTCCAAATCCTTTTGTAGCAATAATTTTTTGTCCTTGTAAGACTGCACTATAGTCTTCTGGTTCACCGCTAAACCAGCAAAACTTATGTACCTTTGTGGGTGGCAGAACACTACTTACCGTTTTCCCCACAACAGTATTTTGAAGCTGAGATGCCATTGTTAATACCTCTGGTAATTCAAGCATTATGTACCCTCCTTTTGAATCATAATCGATTAATACATACACCTTTTTCTATTAAAGTATTCAATAATAAAGATGCATTTTTTCTACCTATAAAAAGAGTAAATAGGCGTTTATTATTACTACCATACATATCTATTACATTACTTCTTACCTTACAATATTCTATATCATTTATCTCACATATTCTTGTTTTCCCAATGGTAGGGCGATAAATGATTTGTTCTCCTTTTACGGTAATTCTCCACCTTACAACATCGCACCATGCCCATATGAATAAGGCAATTATTCCCCATAGTGAAAAGCTAATGAAATAATCCTCTGAAGAAGAATATACAATACACACTAGCACAGAAAATAGAACCGCAAAATAACAAAATATCTTTGCTCCTATATTTTGCTCAATTGTATATTCATATTGCCTCCCCTTTTCTGCCTCTATATCAATACTACCAAACAAAAAAGTATCTTCAAACTCTTCCTTTATAGAAGGATTTATTTTTATCCACTTTTTATAACGTAAATATCCTTTTAGAGAAAATGGAGCGTATATAAACAATAATATATATAATATTGTCATAAATTCATCATAATAGCTGCCTAAATTTCTATGAATTAACATAACAATAATCCAGCTATACAAATACACATGCCAGCATATCATCGCAATAATATCAACTATTGAGGCTTTTTCCATTTTCCGTAGAAGTAATGGAAAAATGTACCTTAACTTTGGGGGAATTGTGTGTTTTGCATCACCACGCACCTCCACCCCAAATGCGGTTTCTGATATCATTAGATAGAGCACTATACTCCAAAATAGATTTCTCATGTTTATACTTTCTCCAATCATAATAACAGTTAGATAAAAAATTATCAGACTGCTATTTTAACATGATTCAAAGTATTTATCTACTATCTCTTCACTGACTCTCCAAAGCTCTCTTGCTAGTTTCTCGTCATGGGAACGCTTTGAAGATTTATGTATCTTGCCATTATAAAAATATTCTCCACTAATACTAGATAGTTCCTCACTTGTAGCCACAGTTATGGCTGTGGCGGCCCCCTCTTCTGGTGTACGGAAAAAGGGTTTCAAAAGCTTCATTACAGTTTTACCTAGACCAGTGTCCCGATCCACCCCCATATTGGTAGCCACCGCACCAGGATGAACGCAGTTTACAGTAGCAGACTCCCCAAGCCGCCGTGCCAATTCCTTCGTAAATAACAGATTGCACAGCTTCGCTCGTCCATAGGCTGAAAAAACGGAATAACCTTTTACTAGAGGTATATTATTAAAATCGATGTTGCCTATCTTGTGAGCTCCTGAACCAACTACAACAATACGAGCAGACCTAGCAGACTGAATCAGTGGTAGGAGGCTAACAGTCAACAAAAAGTGACCTATATGATTGACACCAAATTGTAGTTCCAGACCGTCCTTTGTCTCACGTCGATCTAGCGTAATCACCCCAGCATTACACACCAAAATATCCAACTGACTATATTTACTCTTAAATTCATCACAAAACCGCTTTATGTCTGCCATGTTTGCCAAATCACACAGCATCAGTGAAACATTCCCTTGGCTCTGTGCCAACACTTCCTGAAACGCCACTTCCCCTCTTTCTTTACTACGGCACAACATAATCACATCCATGCCCATCTTGGCAAAAGCCGTAGCTGTGGCCTTCCCCATACCAGAATTTGCACCAGTAATCAGCGCTATTTTTTGACTCATATTTGTACTCCATAATCCTTATTAACTTTTTCAATTATACTTGACGAAGACAACATTTGTCTTTGTAATCATTTTTATAAGAAGTTGGTTTAATGCCATAAGCATTTACTACAGTAAAAACCACCATAATTTCTTATGATGGTTTGTCACCGAATTTCCTTTAAAAACTACTTGGAGTATAACACCGATATCCCCTGTTTGCAAAAGCACCTGTCTTTCGTACCGCACCACGATATGGCATTACATTCAATCCTAATATATGGCTTTCCAATAAATCTGCCATGCTCTGGGCAGTAATTTTACTATATACTTTTTATCCAATATGCTTCCTCCTGAGCGAAGCAAGCGCTTCCTTAGCATCTATTAATTCTGCTCCACCTGCATATTCCTTCTCAGCCTCTGCAATGGCTTCATCTATCTGGGCAGACTCTACAAGCATTTCATAAGTTTCTATACTCATAACAACCAAATCTCCATATCCATTCTTGGTTATAAAAACCGGTTCCTGCTTTGCGTGGCATATATCAGAAATTTCGTTCGTATTCCTTAAATCGGTAATTGGTCTAATCTGTGGCATATTCACACTTCCTTATCTGTACATAATTATAGCATTATTATGTACATTTTCCAATCACTTTATTCCTTTTCTATAATATATAATATTATAATAGTTATACTGAAGCGGATGAGTTTAAATTTTGTGTTTTCCGATACAGATTCTAAAAAACTTACGATTATGCCTTTATAATTAGTGGACATTTTTCTAAAGCCACCGTACCATTTTCTACCCCAATTTTCTCCTGCTCATTTATCAGGTTCAAGTACTCTCCGTCCTGTAATGGAACACTTACACGACCCTCTGCCCCTTCAAAGCTAAACACTCCCACCAGTCGGTCCTTACTATGAATACCTTTATGCTCTCCAATCACAGCTCCCAATTCATCCACTGCCTGTAACTGATAGCTACTATTGTTAAGCACAGGCTCTTTTTTAATTTTATACAAGCGGTTCAGTATGTCTGACATATCCTTTTTGCCGTCTAGGTTAATCACATCCTTATGAAACAAATCTGGTCTTTCCATATTTTGATTTTCCTGCCCTGCATAGATTAGAGTTGTTCCTTTTTGAAAATATATAAATGCGGTCCAATTAATAAGTGCGTCATTATTATTTATAATTTTTACGGCCCTGTCCTGATCATGATTTTCCAGATACCGCAATTTCACATAGTTGTCTGGGTAAATATATTCTTGCATATTTATTGCCTCAATATATCGGCTAAGAGAACATTCTCCTATTAGGTAATCTCGGAAATACTTATAAATGTCATAGTCATAGCAGATATCAAATGCTTGATATATTTCCGAATCTGATAGGTTTATCATGCCTTTGGCTCGCAAATCTATAATAAAAAGCGGTTCTACGGACTCGCTCAGCCATATGCAATCAGGGTTCACTTTTGCAACTTCTTCTCTTGCCTTCAGCCAGAAAGAAAGTGGAACTAATGGTGCTACATCACAGCGAAAACCATCTACAATATGTGCCCACATTTTCAAAGTATCAATTTGATATTGCCACAGTTCTTGATTATCATAATTCAAATCCACTATATCTTCCCATTCGCCAACACGGTTTCCCATCTTCCCGTCTTGTGTTTTATAGAAAAATTCTGGATGATTTTTTGCAAGCCATGAATCTGGCGAGGTATGGTTATATACAATGTCCAGCATACACTTCATTCCCTTGCCATGTATTGCATTCACGAGCTGCTGGAAATCTTCCATAGTCCCCAGTTCTGGATTGACCTTTCGGTAGTCTGCAATAGCATAAGGTGAACCGAGATTTCCTTTTCTTTGCTTTATCCCAATAGGATAAATTGGCAGAAACCAAATTATGTCTGTGCCTAACTTTTTAATCCTATCCAAATCCTGCTCAACAGCGGTAAAGTTCCCTTCTTCACTGTAATTCCTTACATATATAGAATAGATTACTTGGTTTCTTAATGATTTTTGTGTATTAACTGCCATTTTTATTTCCTCTCTTTTTTAACTACTTTTTAATTATTGCAATTTTCCCATAATAGATTTCCAACACATCTGTTCCCGCTGTATATTGGTTTACAACACAGTTCCATATAGTTATATTTATCTCCCTACACCTATTCTTTTACCGCTCCTATCACAAGTCCTGATATAAGATAACGCTGAAGCAACGGATAAATCAGCAACAGTGGGATAACCGCAACAACAATTTTGGCTGCATTCAGGTTCATATTAGACACTTCTGTGGCATTTTTTAGTGTCTCTGAACTGACACCTGACTTAATTAAGTCCTGAAGGTTTATAGTCAGAGATGAAATGTATGTCATAAGAGGATATTTTTTAATCTTTGTTATGTAAATCAAACCGCTGTAAAAATCGTTCCAATGACCTACTATACTAAATAGTGCCACAGTAGCAAGTGAAGGATTCGAGCAGGGGATATAGACCCTCAGCAATACCTGTAATGGCGATGCTCCATCGATAACTGCCGCCTCCTCAAGAGACTTTGGTAAGCCTACGAAGAAATTCATCACCAAAATTACATTAAAAACAGGTACAGCTCCGGGTAAAATTAACGCCCAAATTGTATTTAAGAGGTTTAGATTTTTCACCACTAAATATACTGGAATCATCCCACCGCTGAACAGCATTGCAAAAATCATCAGATTCATATAAACATCTCTGCCTTTGAATTCCTGTTTACTTTTCGATAGTGGATATGCCATTGAAACTGTAAGCACCATGTTGATAATAAGACCTAATATTACCCGAAGAACTGAAATACCAAAGGAATGCCATAATTGATTGTCTTCTAGTATTTTTCTATATGCTGCCGTTGTAAACTTTACTGGTATTAAACCGACCCTATTAGCTGCTACTGCCTCGCTACTGCTGAAAGAGATTGCCACAACATTCCAAAGGGGAATAAGACAGATTATAGCTGCCAGAAACACTACACAATAAATTGAAACATTACCCGAATATCTTCGAAAGCTTTTTTTTATCATTTTATACCTCCTTTAAAAAATTTTTCTATCTGTAGTTTTCATAGCAAAAGCATTTGCACTCAGCATTAGTATCATACCAATAATTGACTTAAAAAGCCCTACTGCCGTACCAAAGCTATACTGACGGCTAATCAGGCCAATTCTGTATACATAAGTATCTAGAATATCACCTGACTGATAAACAGGAGGTGTATACAAATTGTATATCTGATCAAAGCCTGCGCTCAATACATTAGATATACTTAATGCTGCCATCAACAGGATGATTGGAAGCATACCTGGAAGAGTGATATGTCTTACTCTTTTCCACCAGTTCGCTCCATCAATAGATGCTGCTTCATGAAGCCCTGGATCAATGGCTGTAATCGCCGCAAGATAAACAATAGAGTTATAGCCAAACTCCTTCCACACCTCTGTCCCTATCAGCAGCGGTTGAAATGCTGAATTACTTCCAAGAACGTTTATTTTATCCAGTCCCCATGACAATAATATCTGATTTACACTACCGTCTAGCTTAAACATATTGGAAACAACGGAAGCCAATACTACCCATGATAAAAAATGAGGGAGATAAACAATTGTTTGTACAGTTTTTTTAAAAAACTTAATATGAACCTCATTCAGTAATATGGCAAATGCAATAGCAACAATGGTACCAAGAATTATCTTACCAAGGGCAATTACTACCGTATTGCGGATGACGACCCAAATATCTGGAAGACTAAACATGTATTTAAAATGATTTAATCCAACAAAATCTGAGTCGAATATACCCTTTGCAGGAACATAGTCTTGAAATGCCATGATAATTCCAAACATTGGTACAAAACAAAAAATCAGTAAAAAAAACATTCCGGGCATCATCATTGTGTGGTACATAAAACGAGTGTTGATTTTATTTATCTGATTACATTTTTTCTTCTTTACACTCATGTTAACTCCTCTCTTTCTTAAGAAAGAGCAGAAGACTTTTATTCTGTCCCTGCTCTCCCTCTTCATGCTTTCACTTATTTATTACTGCAAAGTGGCTGCAATTTCTTCCATTATCTGATTTCCACCCTGTGCTTTCCACTTCTCAACAAATTCATCAAATTCATCTAAAGATTTACTTCCTGTGATAAAGCCAATTACAGATTCAGTTTCAAGCTTATTCAAATTTGCAGAAGATGTCTTCATTGTAACAGTAGTTGACGGATATATTGGAGTAACCCACTGGAATGTACCTTCTTCCATCAGTTTATTAATTAAAGCTACGCCTTTTAAACGAGAAGTATATCTAGCCCATGCATTACTGTCATCCGTCTTCTGATCAGTCTTATAAGCTGAAACAGCATCAACGATTGCTTTTGATTCTAGTCTGCTCAAATCATCAACAGACATTTCCCCATTCAGACATTTCGTATATTCGTTATAATCCTCCAGTAGGGATGTTGCTGAAAGGAGTTCTACCTGCCAAGGTTTTGTGGAGCTATCAACTGCATTCTGAACATAAGAATATACTTCTGGCGCATCCTGATCCAATGTTTTGGATGTTTGTAATTCATAACCAAACAAATTGGCCATCTGAACTAAAATTTCTGGATGCTCAAATCCTTTTCTTACTAGCATATACCCCGCTGTGGTGGGATTTGCATGGAATGCATTTATCTTCCCATTTTCATCTTCTATTGCATACGGTGTAAATTGTGCTTCTTTATTTAGTGCGTGCACATTATTTAAAAGCCAGTCTGGCATATGCCAAGGTCCGAAGGCAATACCACATTGCTCATTCACCATAAGTGCACTGCAATCATCCCATGTACGTGTTCCATACTGTTCATCAATCAATCCTTCTACATACCAGTCATGCATCAAACCAAGTGCTTCTTTCATCTCTGGCGTAGTTGTTCCATAATATACATCGCCATTTTCATCCTGTAGCCACTGCTGGGTAAATGCTCCCTTAGCTTCTGCAATGGCATTAAATGCAAACGAAGCACTGTTGTCTGTTCCATTCAAGTCAGGCATAAATGCCATGGCAACAGGATTACCGCTATCGCTAGGGTCATTTTCTTTAAATGCTTTTGCAATTTCTTTTACTTCCTTAAGAGTAATACATCCATTACCATCTTTATCCACAGAAAGTTCTAGCTTATCCAACCAATCCTGACGTATCCATGCCATAGTTGGTGCGCCATCTACATTTGCTCCAGGCAGAGCCATCAGTTTACCATCATATGTAGCAGCTCCCAGTACACGACCTTCATAGGAATCATAGACTTCCTTGAGATAATCACTGGCATGATCCTCATATACAGCGGTCAAATCCTCCACAAGATCATTTGCAACCAGTTCATCTAAATCTTCCTTTCCTACTTTCATAATATCCGGAACATCTCCCGAAGCAATAGCCAGTGATACCTGTCGATTATAATCCTCACCTGCTGCCTCAAAAGCATCTATCACTTGCACATTCAAACGTTCTTCCATCCAGCGAGTGTATGCATTGTCTTCATAGGTATCCCCATCTGGTAATTTAGGGTTTGAAGTGGTACCTCTTCCAATAGTCACCTTTATTGTTTCCCTGCTATTTCCACTATTTGCTTCTTTGCTGTCCTGAGTGTTACTAATTGTTTTGCTACTCTGGACATTTTTCGTTATTTCGTCCTCGGAAGTATTTCCGCATCCTGCCAACATGGAAACTGACAGTATACAACTTAACATTATTGCCGCTCTTTTTTTCATAAAATAGCTCCTTTCACCTATATACAAGTTTCTTTATTCACTTGAATTCTAGCAAAAAGAATATTTTATAAATATTAAAAAGAATACCTTTCCTATTAAAAATAATACTTCATCTCATTGTTTTCTGGTCTGCTTCTTCCATTTTTTGCAGAAGCATTTCTAAACTAATTTCATTTAGTACAAATTGTGGAATGTAAGTGACCATACACTCATTTACCACACTTGAATCCCAATTAATCTGATAGTTGGGAATAAATTTTTCCGTACCCCATGCAAGCTTAAGATAAGTATCCATAATATCAAAGTTAGCTGACTGCTTCGCATTTTCAATGTCCTTTTCCACGTCCTTTTGATCTTTCAGTGTTCGGAACTTCATAAATTCAATCGCCCCTTCAATAACCTCTTGTGGATAAGTATCTACCACAACCCACGATGTCATTTCCCAGGCTCCAAGTAATTGCCCTTCTGGAAAAACAGAAAAACCATAAAGCTCCCTTTCTTCTTGGGAAAGCCCCATAAACATCCATGGTCCGTTTGCTATGATAGCGGCCTCTCCTTCATAAAAGCGTTTTTCCGCATCATTATATTCTATATCCAATGCATCCTCATAGCTGTAGGTATATAGTTGTTTTAGAAACTGCATCATTTGTTCCATTGGGAGAGTCTGATAGGTGAGAGGATTCTTTGTTTCCAGAAAATTCCTTCCTTCCGGGGTTTGGTACACATATGAAGACGCAAATAACATGGGAACCCAATATTCTCCTCCACCATGCAGTGACAATGGTGTAATTCCTATCTCTTGTAATTTTTTCAAACAATTAAGAAAATCCACCCAGTTATCAGGAATCGCCATATACCCTGCACTCTTCAGTAATTCACGATTATAGATAATGCCCGTACTTGAGTACATCATATTGCCCAATGGAGATACATACACGGCTCCATCCTCTTCATGAATTGCATCCCAGATATCTTTTTTATAAGCATTTTTCCACTCTTTATCATTCTCCATATATTCTGCAAGATTCGTCAACCTGTTATTTTTAATCAAAAGCTCCAAAAAACATCCATCAAAACCTACATCAGTAATGACAGCAGGGAGTTTATCCACCGCATTTAATTGTTTGATTTTTCTGCGGTACCCAATTTCTGTATCCACAACCCACGCTACCACCACCTTGTATTTTCCCTCATAAGCCTCATTAAACTGCTCTACTAGTTCTAGGTTTGAGGCTTCATATGTGTGAGGATCCATTCGAAACATTACAGGTATTTCCACAATATTTGATTCTTCTACATTATTCTCCTGTTCAGAAGAACATCCTCCAAATAAAATGATTATAAAAATAACACACCATATTTTTTGTATTTTATATATGTTTCTCATATACATCCTCCATTGGAATACGAATACTACAAACAGTAAACCCTTCTTGGATTTCATAATGGAAGCAGATATTCTTCGTATAATAAAGGCGAAGACGTTTTATCACATTTCTAATGCCATAGCCGCCTTCTGTTTTAAATATTTCCGTATCACCATTATGCATGGGCTGCTGCATCAGATGATTTAAAATATTTATATTCTCAGGTCCTATCAGATAACCATTGTTTTTCACCGTAAATTCTACGTTATCTCCATTCTTCTCTGCATGAATGATAATTCTGCCCCCTTCACTTATCTCCTTAAATCCATGCTTAATACAGTTTTCTACTATCGGCTGCAGTATCAGTTTTATGATTTGACAGGGCTCCAAATTCTCATCCCAAGAAATTTCATAAGTAAAAAGATTGTTATTACGAAATTTCATAATGTCCATATAGGCCTTCACATAATCCAATTCTTCTTTAACGGTAATCAAATCCGCTCCATTGCTTAGATTAATTCGAAGCAACCTTGTCAATGACTGAATCATTTGCATAATTTCCTTTTCCTGATGAATTCTTGCCAACATATTAATCGTATCCAAGGTATTGTACAGAAAATGAGGATTCATCTGATATATCAAAGAATTCATCTCACTTTTTCTTAATTCTGTTTCTCTAAATCTAACTTCATCCAATAGACTGCGTATTTTGTCTAACATTAGGTTGTACGAATTACCTATACTGTCCAGCTCTGTTCCTGTATGAATTTCAATATAATTTTCCATATTCGTGCCACAAAACTCTAACATATACCTATTAATCTTTTCTATAGGTTTTGCAATCCAGTGGGATATTTTCACACTGATAAACAAAGTCAAAATCAGTATTAATACAAAGACTACTGCCACAACAAACAGCGTTTGATAAAACGTACGCATAAGTACTGTATATCCAACATGGGAAATACCCTTGAACCCACTGTCATTATCTTGACATATGGTAATTAATCCTTCTTTTCGAGTTACTTTATTGATATTTAATATATGTTCTTCTTTTGTCAGTAGGAGTATAACCTTATTATCAATTTCTCTTTCTATTTTTCTTTTTGCCATACATACCTTATTATCTGAATTCACTATAAAAAATGAGGCATCTTCTTCATCTAACTTAGCCTGCTCTTTATTCATGAAATCTTCTTTCAAACGCATGATAAGAATTCCCGGTTTATGAACTTGATTCATAGGTCTGATATAGCGACAAGCATATAAACGTTCTCCCTGCTGCTCTGGAAATAAGTCTATAGTCGACACTAATTTTGTTTTTGAATAATCATCTCCCAAAAATCCCACCAGCTGCTTTTTTACTTTTTCTATATCCTCAGGAACGCTTCCTGGAGAATAGCAATTTCCTTTATTATCCATATAAACATAATAATCCGTATCATTACCTAAAAAAGTCAATGCTTGTACTACCATCTCACGGTCAAATGCATATATTTCTCCGTTCGTTAAAGTTTTCTGAACATAATCATTGGTAATAAAATTATCAATATTTACATCTATTTTATTATAATAACCCATAAACTCTTCAAAAAACTGCTGTGTTAAATTTTCATATTGTTCCACCATTTTCTCAACAGACAATTTTCTAATATAATAACTGAAAAAGATCGTTAAAATCAAAACTGTGATGGTGACAATTAACATAAAAATGAAATATATTTTTCTATGAAATCCCTATTTTTTTATCATATTAAATCCCGCCAACTCCCATCTGTCCGCTTAGCGGACATTCAAATCAGGATTGTGAAATGGTTTTAAGAAATCGCTAGGCAACTTTCCAGTGTTTTCACGAAAAAGCTTTGTGAAATAAGAGGAATTAGGGATTCCTACCTTTCCTCCTACTGTTGTTACATTACACTTCCCCTCTATTAGTAAAAGTTTTGACCTTTCAATTCTTAATTTAAGAATATACCTCTTTACCGACATTCCATTTACAGATTTGAAAACTCGTCCAAAATAGACTGGATTCAAATGGATTTTTTGAGCAATCTGAGTAACTGAAAGCTCTTCCTCTGAAAGATGTTCCTCAATATAAATCATGGCATCTCTAATATAATTACTAAATACTGTTTCTGATGTTTTTGAAACTTGCTCCTTTTTTACATGAACAATTTCCTGCATAAGTCTATAGGCTAAATCTATATTTTTCAACAATTGAAACCGATATAGATATCCATAAAAATTCTTGAAGCTTTTTCGCATTTCAATAGAAATATTTTCTGTTTCCGCCAAGAAAAACTCTACTCTAGTCATTAAGCGATGTAAATACAACTTACCATTTTCCTCATCTGGTATTGCATAGACAAATTTTGTAAATACTGCTTTCATCTGTTTTTCATCATTTAAGCGAATGGCCTGCAAGAGCTGACATTCCAAATCAAGAGAATACTGTCCTCGAACTTTAATCTGCCCGCTTTTTTCTATGGAAAGACCACTTGCACCAGCCTCACAAGCCATCTTATAAAGTTCAAGAGCCTCTCCATAAGCCTTACGCATTCCTTCCATACCTTCATAACAGCCCGAGATAGACGATATAATAATGTCACCCAATTGTTTCTCAATTTCCCAGAAAATTTTACCAATACTCAATTCATCCTTTTTCTCCTCCAAAAAAAGAAGATAGACTTGGCAACCATCCGATAGTGAAAAATATTGAATATCATATTTCTCTTTCATTGAATTATGCAACATTACTCCCAGAACATAACGCTTTTCATTATATTCTTCTTTTTCAATGACCTGATAGGATGATTCTAAATCTGCACATATTACTATAAACTTCCGCTGTAAATAGTGAGTCATACTAAGCTCTGAATAAATTTTTTGTACCTTTTCCTTCTCGATACCGCCGTCTAAATATTTTCTAGTAATCATTTGCAAATAGTTGTCTTTATCTTCTAGCAGAAGCTTTTTCCAACTGTAATAATTCTCCCGTTGCTGTATTTTTGCTATAATTTTCTCATAAATTTCCTTCATAACCCGAAATAGATTGTCTTCATCCAACGGTTTAATTAGATATTGAAGTGCACCGTTTTTCAAGGCAATCTTTGCATATTCGAATTCTTTATAAGCGCTAAGTACCACAAATTCTATTGGTTTTTCTCTTTTTCTTACTTCTTCCATAAGTTGCAGACCACTCATGCGCTTCATACTGATATCCGTCATTATAATATCTGGCTTGATTTCATCCAGCATTTCCAAAGCAATATCGCCATCCAATGCTGTACCTACAATTTCAAACCCCATTTTGTCCCAATCATATGTTTCTTTTAGCCCTTTTAAAATAAGACTTTCATCATCAACAATGAGCATCTTTAAAATTTTTTTCATATAGTCTCTTTTCTCAAATTGCTATATTCAATTATTATCACCATAACAAATATTTTGGTCAAAGGCTATCAATAATTAAACTTTGAGTATTAAAATTAATACAATTCTTTCACTTACACTCCGCGGCAGTAACGCGCTCACCCCAATTTACATATACAAAAAGAGTATCGCTCAATTATTATATTTGTCATTGAGCGATACTCTTTTTGAAACCATTATATTTACAAGGAGTGATAAGCTACATCTATATCACTATGATAAACGGAATTGGCTAATTAAATTATTTAAACTTTCGGACTGAGCAGAAAGTTCTTCACTTGTTGCGGATGTTTCTTCGGCAGTGGCAGAATTGTTCTCAACTACATGAGCAATCTGTTCTACGCCCTCCTCAATCTCATGCATCTCTTCCGCTTGCTTGTCAGAGTAGTGTTTTACATTATTCATAGAAGTTAAGATGCTCTCAATACCTTCCATTACCTTATCTAAGGATTTCGCTGTATCCTGAGTCATAACCCCTCCAGCTTCCACTTCCTGTATTGACATTTCGATCAGCTCTCTGGTATTTGTCGCAGACACAGCACTTTGCTCGGCCAGTTTCCCAATTTGGTCAGCAACCACAGCAAATCCCCGGCCAGCTTCGCCCGCTCTTGCCGCTTCTATGGAGGCATTTAAGGAGAGCAGGTTGGTTTGGGAGGCGATATCCTCAATACCCTCAATAATATGACTAATCTGGATGGACGTTTCTTGTATTTTTTTCATTGCTTCAGTTAGATCGAACATCTTACCATGACTAATCTGAGCTTCCCCGGCAACGGTTTTAGCTTTTCCATCAGCCTCAGCAGTAGCTTTTTGATTTTCCTTCACATCGTTGTTCACTTCGGTTATGGTCGCTAATAATTCTTCTATGGAACTGGCTTGATCCGTAGCTCCCTCTGCTAAGCTTTGGGCACTTTCAGCTAACTGCAGCGAACCGGATTCAACTTGCTGAGAAGCTTCTTGAATGTCTTTTAAGGTTTCTTTTAAATCTTCATTTAATTTATTAAGAGATATAATAATTTGTTTGAAAGAGCCAACATAGGCATCGGCACCAATTCGGGTTTCTACGGTAAAGTTACCGTCTGCCATCTCATGGAGCATGTTGGCAGTGTCCCCAATAATGTCATGCATTTGATTGACGATGGT
>CAZKGP010000033.1:0-14609 GCA_964552225.1 uncultured Acetatifactor sp. | reverse complement strand
TTACAACAAGAAGTACAGGCTTTTTAGAGCGACGTAGCATATCTGCCACCTTAAAGTCTGCATCTACAAGACCTTGCTTAACATCCACCAAAAAGATAATGACATCAGCCGTTTCCATTGCTATCTCAGCTTGTTCTCTCATTTGGGATAAAATAATATCTTTACTATCGGGTTCAATTCCGCCTGTATCTATTAAAGTAAAAGATCTATCAAGCCAGTTTATGTCAGCATAGATTCTATCTCTTGTAATACCCGGTGTATCCTTTACAATCGAAATATTTTCACCTGCTAGTGCGTTAAATAAGGTCGACTTTCCTACATTTGGTCTCCCTACGACTGCTACAATGGGCTTTGATTTTCTTTTAGCCATTTATGTTCCTCCGTTCTACTGTTGCCTACTAATGTGTATTCATAAAGTGGCATCCGCTTGATTTTACAATATTAATAGGCAGTTGTAAAGCTTTTGATTCTTTTATTCTACTAGAATTTCCTTGTTAAAACAACAACCCTATCCTATTTTATGATGTATAAATAAAAAGTAAGCCTTGACGCTTTTCACTCATAGTGATATAAATTAATTGTTAGTTTGACTAATCTTGTCGATATAGCACTAAAAATAAAGAAATATATTTATGGGTTTATTCCCAAAACGGAGGAATACATGTCTAAATTACGCGAATTAGAAAATGCCATGCCAGTGGCTCCACTAAAGATTGTAGCTCTACCATCTGTAGAAAAACTAGGAAATCGTATCAATGACTATTTGGTAGATTTCCGTAAAAAAATAAAAAACGATAAAGTAAAAGAAGATCCAGCATTTCATGGATATAGTGAAAAAAATTACTTAGCACATGTAGAATTACCTCGTTTTAGAAGTGGCGAGGCCAAGGCTGTTTTTAAGGAATCTGTGCGCGGTAAGGATTTATTTATCATAGTAGATGTCTGCAATCATAGTATTACATATGATGCATATGGCTATACCAACCATATGTCTCCTGATGATCATTATCAAGATTTAAAACGTGTAATAGCTGCATGTAATGGAAAAGCACACCGTATTAATGTTATTATGCCCTTTTTATATGAAAGCAGACAACATAAAAGAAATGGTCGTGAATCCCTTGATTGTGCTTTTGCACTTGAAGAATTACGTGATATGGGAGTTTCAAACTTTATTACCTTTGATGCCCATGATCCTCGAGTACAAAATGCGATTCCTCTAAAAGGGTTTGATAATTTTACAACTCCTTATGAATTTATGAAAGCTCTTCTGAATTCTGAAGATGATTTAATTGTTGACAAAGAGCATCTCATTGTAATAAGTCCAGATGAAGGTGCATTGGATAGAGCTATTTATTTTGCCACTGTATTAGGAGTTAATACAGGAATGTTTTACAAGAGACGTGATTACTCTACTATTGAGAATGGTAAAAATCCCATTGTTGCACATGAATTTTTGGGAGAGAATCTTGACGGTAAGGATGTTATTATTATTGATGATATGATATCCTCTGGTGGAAGTATGATAGATACTGCCAAACAGCTAAAGGAAATGAATGCTAGACGTGTATTTATCTGCTGTACCTTTGGTCTTTTCACAGATGGGTTAGATGCCTTTGATAAAGCATATGAAAAGGGTTACTTTGATAAAGTTTTTACTACTGATTTAACATATCTTCCTCCTGAAGTATATTCAAAACCTTACTTCGTAGACGTGGATATGAGTAAATTTGTAGCTTCTGTAATTGACTTTATGAATCATGACGTATCTCTATCTAATGTTTTAGCTACTACTGATAAAATACAAGGGTTTCTGCATGCATACAATGAACGAATTGATTATGAAGTATAAGAATTAATATAAAAAGTTCAACTCTATTTTTAGGGTTGAACTTTTTATATATTTTATTTGATTTTCTTTTTTTGGATTTTTTTAATAAAATTAGACTTAGGGGGTGTTTCCTCTTCTTTCAGCTTATTTTCTTGTAATTCATCCACCAAATCAAGGTCTAATATACTGAGTTCATTCATTTCCTCATTCTCACTTATTAACTCTGGTTCGACATATTGAGAGAAACGTATAATTACTTTAAATAAGTCTCCATCAAGAACAATTCGGAAGGTACCACCCTGTGCTTCTACAAGACTTTGGGCAATAGAAAGTCCTAACCCACTGCCTTCAGTAGTTCTAGCAATATCTCCACGAATAAAACGCTCTGTTAACTCTTCTGCACCTATATTAAGACGTTGCTCTGATATATTCTTAATACTCATTTCTATTAACCCATTAGCAATTTCTGTGTCAATATAAATTCTTGTATTTGGCATTGCGTATTTGCAAATATTATTTAATAAATTTTCAAAAATACGCCACATTCTTCTGCTATCAGCATAAATATATGCTGGTGTTCTATCATCTTTAATATATACGGCTAATTCTTTTTGATTAAATTTTTCGGAAAATTCACCATTGGCTTGATTAATAAGCTCAGTTAAATTTAATTTTTCATTTTCTAGCTCAATATTTCCTGAAGAAATTTTAGATGCTTCTACCAAATCGTCCGTTAACTGTTTTAATCTTTGAGACTTAGAATCTAATATCTCTATATAACCCTTAACAGGTTCTGTTTCTATATTTTCTCTCTTTAATAAATCAACATAATTAACTATGGAAGTAAGAGGTGTCTTAATATCGTGAGAAACATTTGTAATCAAATCAGTTTTCATTCGTTCATCTTTCATACTAGATTCAACCGCATTTCGTATTCCTTCACCGATATTATTTATATCCTCTGCCATTTTCCTATTTATTCCATGAAGCTCTTTTGTCTTAATCTCATATTCAACTTCACCTTGTCTTATTTTCTTTAGACCCTCCATTAGTTTTGATACTTCAATATTATTCTGAAACAAGAAAAAACCAATAGCCATATCCAACAAAACAATTCCTATGCTAAACAAAAATATTCCGCTAAGTCCTAATAAAGGTCTTCCTTTTAGTACTACAATAATACCAATTATATTAAAAATACAGAAAGTACAATAAGGTATAATGGTTCTAATTGCAGAATTAGGATGTCTAAGTATCATTTTACATAATTTGATACATCCAATTGAAATTAAATATAATAAACTTCCCTTCCATAAATTTTTACTTTTTCGCCTTCTAATAAAACTATAAAAAACAATGCTAAAAAGAAGGCTACCAATAAATACCATACCAAAGACAATAATATATAAATATTTTATTGGCCAATAATATTGCCCCATCTTTAGTGATTCTACTAAATAGAGACCTCCTACTATTCCACCGCCTATTACTACAACACCAAGAGTAAACAACACTTCAGTTAACAGTTTATCAAATCCATTTAGATATAGAACAATTGCTCCATCTTCAGTATATGCTCTGCCTGCTGTATAGGCCAAATAGCAAAGAATATTTAAGTATACAAAGAAAAATCCCAGAAATACTGCGACTATTTTCCATATATTTACTGCAATTTTTTCATATGCAATATTGGCAACCTTAAATTGATCATTTTGAGTATACAACGTGTCTATGCCAATCCATAGCCTTGTATCATCTGGATAAAAATAACTAAAGTTATCAATTGTGTTAACAATATCTTGAGACGAAACATCTAACATTCCACTAGAAGTTTTAGAATTATAATCGTAATATAAAAATTTACCTTTTGAAGAAAAATATGCATCTTCAGTCCCTGGCTCAATGTAATCTTGAATATTTGTATATGTTTTTATGTCCCCATTCTCATCTGGCAGTTGGAATAAATATAATAAATTAGTTGGAATAGAAGGTTGATTTTCTGCACTATTTTGGTAAATCCTATTATTATAAGATAGTTCAGAAATGGCATTTACCACATTATTCTCAAGCTCAAAATAAGAAACCCAATTACTCGCCAATTGAAGTAAAGCATTGGTATTGACTAATTCTTGGTAGCTGTCATCTAAATATTCATCTGTTCCAATAAGTATCCGAGAAGTTAATCCAAAGTTATCCATAGAGTTGAAAATAGGATATTGATTTTTTAAAATAGAAATCTGTACAATTTCCGTTCCATCAGCTGTTACTTCTTCCAAAAGAGTAGTATTACTATTATTTTTGATATAATTATAAATGATATCAGTTAATACATCCGTTTGATATACATTATAATTAACTTCATTACTATAATTATAATCCACAAATGAGACTAAATCTTCATATGAATTAAAAGTTCTATTAGTAACAGGAATATCTTTGGGCATACTTACTACTTTCCCTTTTTCTGTGAGATAATCACGATATCCTGTAAACTGTAACTCATTATACTCATCTACATAGAAATAGTAATGTATTGGATCTGGCCAATCAAAATAAAAGACAAAATCACTTTTTGTCATAGTAATAACTTCATATTCCAATCCCTTTACTTGCCACTTCAGTAAATCATTCAAACTATAGATTGCAGTGATATTACTACTGTTTGTAGGTTCCTTTCGATTTATATATTCAGTGCAATTTATTTGTTTGTCTAAATCAAAATATCCGTCTAACTCTAGTTGTTCTTTAATTACCACTATTTTTATAATATCCTGTATAGCATTCTTATATATTCTGCCAAATAGTTCTGTATCTTCAAAACTACTAGTATTATCTAGTGGATTCATAATATATGATCTTGGTTCACCCATATAATTAGTTGTTTCTACATGAATATTAACAAATAAATAAACTGCGGAAAGGACCATACCTGCGGCAACAATATGTTGGACTATACCTAATAATATTCTTTTTAAAATTGGTTTTTCCATACTCATCTTTTATTAGCATTGCCTTTCTAATTTCCTACTGCTTATCGATCTTATATCCAACTCCCCACACTACCTTTAAATATCTTGGTTCCTTAGGATTGATTTCAATTTTTTCGCGAATATGACGAATATGTACAGCCACTGTATTGTCAGCGCCAATGGCATCTTCATTCCATATATTTTCATATATTTGGTTTATAGAATATACTCTCCCTTGATTCTTTATTAAAAGCAATAAAATGTTATATTCTATGGGGGTCAGCTTAACCCCTTCTCCATCAACAGTTACTTCTTTTGTATCGTCATTGATAATGAGTCCACCTACTTGATAAATGGCTTTACTTTCGGTTTGAATACTACCCAAGGATGTATAACGACGAAGGTTTGATTTGACACGAGCTACTAATTCTAAAGGATTAAAAGGTTTCGTAATATAATCATCTGCACCAATATTCAGGCCTAGAATTTTATCAACATCTTCTGATTTGGCGGATAACATTATTATTGGAATACTACTGTACTCTCTTATTTTAAGAGTTGCACGTATGCCATCTAGTTTGGGCATCATAATATCCATAATAAGCAAATGAATTTCTTCTTTCGCCAGTAGCGCAATGGCTTCTTCGCCATTATAAGCTTTATAAATCTTATCCCCTTCTTGTTTTAAATATATTTCAATTGCATCAACAATTTCTTTATCATCATCACATACTAAAATGTTTGCCATAATGTCCTCCTTTTTTGAGACGTTCCTTAGATGTTTAGGATTTTTAATAGATTAATTTTATAATAACATACTTCTATATAGCATTAAACCAACAAATTATTAAGTGCATATGGGGAAAATAATTAAGATTCCCTTAACATTAAAAAAGCTCCCAGATTTCCTCGTTTTCCATGACTAGCACGATGTGAAAAAAGATATTCACTATTTTCACAGGTGCATATATCTGTAATAGAAATATTATCAAGAGGGATATTTACCTGACGCAAAACAAGTAAATTAGCAAGCCATAAATCCAATTGATATTTTCCTATTTGAGAGCCTGGAATAACTACTTGTGGGTTCTCTTTATATACTCTGCTTTGGGCAATCTCTTTCAGTAATGAATCTTGTTCTGCAAATATTTCTTCAAAGCGTATCGCCACATCCTCACTTACTTCATAACAGTCTTGGCATATGGATGGACCAATGGCTACTTGAATATTTTTTGTTTCACATCCAAATTGATGTTTCATTTTTTCTATCATCTTTGCACCAATTTTATTTACTGTTCCCTTCCATCCAGAGTGAGCAAGCCCAGCAACCTTTTGAATCGGATCTACAAAATATAGAGGTACACAATCTGCATATAATGTTGTTAGTACAATATTGGGAACATTCGTTATTAAACCATCAATATTATTATAGTCCCTTGCTCTTGTAATTCCTTTACCGCAATCTTCTTCCGTGATTACTCTTATATTTGTAGTATGAGTTTGATCACTACATACAAAACGCTGTACATCAACTCCAAAAATGGATGCAATTCTTCTATAATTTTCTTCTACATGACCAGGATTATCTTCCCTTGTAAAACTTAAGTTCATAGAAGAATAAATACCTTCACTTACTCCCCCTATACGAGTAGAAAACAGATGCTGTACAACACCTGTTTCGTCTAAATTAGGGAATGTTAAATATTCTACTCCATGAATATCTTTATTTTGGTTTACAACCAAACCGGAACTCCTTTTTTCTCTTATTACAGAGTACATAGTAAAATTTCCTCCTATTATCCATGAATATAAATATGCGGAAATGCATTTTGATACCATTGAATTTCTTGATTATAAATTGCCACTACATCATAACGAACAGGTGTAGACGTGCTTAGTCGATTCTTAAAACGATAGTAATCAGCCACTTTACAAATTTGCTTTTGTTTGGCAATTCCTACCGCATGCTCTGGTCTTCCCTTTGTATTATTATTGCGTGATTTCACCTCTACAAACACTAGATAATTATTATGATATCCAATAATATCTATTTCACCTTGTCGATTACGGAAGTTATATTCTACAATCTCCATTCCTTGCTTCTCAAGATATTTTCCAGCACATTCTTCAGCCATTGAACCTTTTTGTCTATTATTCAAGTTAATTTTCCTTTTAGTTTGTCCATTGCATCTACAAAAACCAAAACCTCAGCAACCACTTCATATAACTCAGGTGGAATCATATCTCCTATTTCAAGGCGAGAAAGAGTATTAGCAAGTTTATCATCTTTATGAACTGGAACCGCATTTTCCTTTGCCTTCTCAATAATTCTCTCTGCAACAATACCTCTACCACTAGCAATTACTTTTGGTGCATTATCATCTACATCATACTCTAAAGCAATGGCTTGTTTTATTTTATTTTTCTCTGCCATATTAAATCCCCATGCCCTTCTAATAAACCCTATAACACCATCATGCGGGAAGAATAGCTCTTCTCACACTACACTACATTAGGCGCGAACATCAAATGCATATTGTACCAAAATATTATTTGGTGCATTTTCTTCTAGCATACTCTCCATAATAGTACCTTGATGAGTGGTATCCTCTCTGACTTTCATAGTACAAGACATATTATACCCTTTTTCTTGTAAACGTTTTGTTAAAATATCCATATGAGCTTCCAAAAAATCCAGCATATCATCATCTGCCACATAAAATTTAGTATTAACTTTTTCATGCTGCAATGATATATAAACGTCTACTTTACCTAGATGTTCCATATCTAGATGCAAAAGTGCACTAATATTACCATCCTCAGATGATAAGTTTTTCTTTCTACTATATACATAAAGCTCGCCATTTCGGTTTCCTTGATTCATTTTTAAAGGAAGTTGAACATAAGTGTATAATTGATTTATTTGGTTTAAAAAATCAACATTTTGTGATAGATTCTGCACACTTTTTGCAGCGCTACTTTCAGTTTGACCTACAGCCTTCATGGCTTCAGAAAGAGTATTAAGCTGCTTCTGAATCCGATTATAAAGTTCATTTAATTTCTCTGGATTTCTAAGCGCTTCTGGTTGAATGGTCCAATTATCCTTAATCGCATTTTGTAATATAGTTGTCATTTCCTTACTTGTCAGTAAGGATTTTGTTTCTTTGTCTAGACTACCCTCTTGAGACATTACTTTCTGTAAAAGTGTTTGAACTAATTGTAAGGTATCATTTGTATTTAATGTATTATTTTGAAGAAGTGTTAGAAAGTCGTTAATAGTTGAACTTGTTATAACATCTCCTTCTACAATGTTTGCTATAGTATTTTGAATTGTGACAGAAATGTCAGCATCTTCTGTGTTGGCAAGATTTAATACTAAATTTTCAGTCTCTATATTAGATAAAATATTAGTATTTGTTAAGTTGGAATCTATTATTTCTGGATTCACAGCATTTGGAGTAATGACATTAGTATTCTCGGGATTGGTATTTTCAGTATTATTATGTATTCCTATATTTTCTGTAGTCTGGGTATCTGTAGCCTTAATACCTGTTGCTAAAGAATCTGATGTTTGATAATCCACCATCTCGTTGCCCATAGCGGTCATCTCTCCCATGCTTCCTTCAGCGGGCAAGCGTTGACCACTTTCACCTTCCAAGGCTATATTAAGCATTGTTTGAAATAATTTGCTTGCATCTTCCCCAGCACCATTTTCAATCATTTGAGTTAACAATACTGGTAATTCATTTAAAATATCAGTCATGCCAGACACTAATTGATGGGTGAGGTTTTTATAGGATGCCATCTGGTTTAAGTTTTCTTGAGAAACTTCTAATCCTAACTTATGTAGATCAATAATATCGCTTATAGGCGAATCAATAAAAGATTGAATCTCTCTAAATATTGCTTGTAACGAATTTCGATCAATGGGCATACCAGCTTCCATAAGCTTACTTGTCATTTCTATAGTAGTTGGATTAGTAGGTAATGATGCCATATCAAGAGCTTTTAATACATTTACATCAGTAGACATATTCGAAAACAATGGACTTAAAATCAGAGATGCACCATTATTTTTTACTTCAAATGTCATTCCTTTCCCCACTAAAAGCTGCATATTTTGGTCTAGTTTGGCATTCAACAACATATCATCTGATAATTTTATGATTACATCTTCTCCATTCAAAGATATTACTTCGCCTTGAATTGTTTGCCCTGGGATTAATGCTTTAATCTGTTTATTAATAATTAAATTAGGGGCAGAATTAACAGAGGTTGCTTTTGCAGAAACCTCTTTATTTACCTGACCTTTATTTAATTGAAATAAATCTGATAATCGCATAATACTCCTTTTTATTCTATCTTAAAAATTTTTAATAAAACTCCTACGATGGATTGGGGTTGGACCATATTTATTTAAAGCTGCAATATGCGTCGCACTTCCATATCCTTTATTACTTGCAAAGTCATATTCTGGAAAAATTTTATCATAATCAACCATCAAACGATCTCTAGTCACCTTGGCAATGATACTTGCTGCACCAATTGAGATGCTTTTGGCATCTCCTTTTATAATAGGAACTTGCTTGATGGAAACCTGAGGAATGGTTACAGCATCATTTAATAAAATATCTGGTTGAACTGATAAATTTTGAATGGCATCTCTCATAGCTTGATAAGTTGCATTTAAAATATTTATTTCATCAATTTTTTCTGGAGTAGCATATCCTACTGCGCAAGAAATAGCATTTTCTATTATGACATCATACAACTCTTCTCTTTTCTTTTCGGATAGTTGCTTAGAATCATTAATATATAAAATGTCACAATCTTTTGGAAAAATAACAGCACCAGCAACAACTGGTCCTGCTAAAGGGCCTCTTCCTACCTCATCTATTCCACAAACATAAGAAAATGCACTATATTCCTTTTCATATTTCTTCAATTGTTCAGTTCGTATTAATTCTTTATCATAATCTGTAATTCTCTTTTGCGCCTGACGAATTACAGATTGTACGCCTAAGCGCTCATCTAAAATGTATCTCTGTATTAAATCAGGCAGCTCACTGATACAAGCTGCCTGAACTATTGTTTTAATATTTTTAATACTTTCCATCATTTGTTCCCCTTCTTATTGATGCTTTAACACACCAAATTTATTGAGTGGCCAAATACGAAGCCATGCTCGACCAATAATTTCGTCTCTATGAATATTTCCCACTGCCATTTCACGGCTATCTGTACTATGATTCCGGTTATCTCCCATAACAAAATATTCATCTTCACCTAATTCAATAGGATTAATGGCAAGACCAATTTTATCGGGGCTAATTACTTCTTTTCCATAAGGTTCATCCAGTTTCTCACCATCAATGTAAATGTTCCCCTCTTCATCAATTTGAACCATTTCACCAGGTAGTCCTATAATTCGTTTTACAAACCTTGTATTTTCTTTATGTCGAAAGGGAAATACAATAATATCAAAACGCTGTGGATCTTTAAAACGATAAGTTATTTTATCTACAAAAAAATTATCTCCATTTAAAAGAGTAGTCTCCATTGATTCTCCAATAACTTCAGTCCTCTGTATTACAAACGTAATCATAAGATATGTTATACAAAGCACTCCCAACAGATATAGTCCCGTACTAATTAATTCTTTTATAACTTTTTTCTTCATGTCAAATTCCTCTCTTGTGCCCATGGACGTCTTATCTATTGGACAGGTTCTATTATTGGACGTTCTAATGTAATATGCCCTAATTTTCCACTTCTAAAATCATCAATAACGATATTAGATGCTTTCTCTAAATCAAGTTCTCCGCCTTTTCCATAGCACTTCCTTATCTGAGCAACTGCACTTAGGGAATCTAATGGGTTTTCAAAACTCTCAATTTCATATCTCGAGTGTAATGCATTGGGATATAATTCTTTTAAAAATTTGATTAAATCAATTGCTAATTCTTCCAAAATAATAATTTCGTCATTAATGGAACCTATAAAAGCAATTTTCATCCCCACATGTTGGTCCTCAAATTTGGGCCAAAGAATTCCTGGGGTATCTAATAACTCTAAATTTTTCTGAAGCTTAATCCACTGTTTACCTTTTGTTATTCCTGGTTTATTTCCCGTTTTGGTACATGCCTTACCTGCAAAAGCATTGATAAAGGTAGATTTACCAACATTTGGTATTCCAACCACCATTGCTCGAACAGGTCGATTCACAATCCCTCTTTTACGATCTCTTTCTATTTTTTCTTTACATGCTTCTTGTACTAAAGCATGGATTGATTTCACTCCAGCACCAGATTTTGAATTTACTTCAAGTACATGAGCACCTTTGTCCTCAAAATACTTCTTCCATTCTTTATTATATTTGGGATCAGCCAAATCTGATTTGTTTAATAAAACAATTCGAGACTTATTCTTACCCAATTCATCGATATCTGGATTTCTACTACTTAGAGGAATGCGTGCATCCACTAATTCTATGATCAAGTCTATTAATTTAATGTTTTCCTGCATCATACGCTTTGCTTTAGTCATATGTCCAGGGTACCACTGATAATTCATAATTTATTCCTCATTCCTGTGCACTTCGGTACTGTTATCAATCTTTACTTTATAAATCCAAAATCACTATTTGAGCTTTTTAACCGAAACCATGCTTTTCCTATAATATGTGAATCCTTTATCGGACCAATGTTTGCAGAGCGACTATCCTCACTCTGGTTGGGGCTATCTCCAATACAGAAATATTCTCCACTCTTTAATTCAAATTCATTTTCTGCAATACCAGCTTCTGTTATTTTAATGTTAACTTGATTACTCTCTATTCCATTTACATAAAGGATTCCATCTTTTATAATAACCTTGTCTCCGGAAACAGCAACTACTCTTTTCACATAATAATGGCTATTTTTATTACCATTTGGTAGGAAAACAACTACGTCCCCTAATTTGGGTTTAGATAGTGTATATGCAAATCGATCAATAAAAATTTGTTGACTATTATATAATGTGGGTTCCATAGAAATACCTACTATATTAGTAGATACGCCAAAGAAGTAATTGAGAACAAATGCCATGAAGATAGCGGCAACTATACCAAAAATCCAACTGAAAATCTCCCTTATAAGGGCTGAACTTATTTTCTTTTTTCTTTTGTAAAAACTTAGTCCCTTACCACGTCTCATTAAAATATCCTCAAATTTATTATTCGTTACTGTCTACCATTCAATTATTTTAGCACATTTCCCTTAAATAGAAAAGGACAATTACATATGTAATTGTCCCTCACAATGTACCCTCAAGTACACGTTAATTATCTTACTAACTCTTTAACTTTAGCTCTCTTACCAATACGATCTCTTAAGTAGTTTAGTCTAGCACGTCTTACTTTACCTAATCTTACTATTTCAATCTTCTCAACATTAGGTGAATGTACTGGCCAAGTTCTTTCAACACCGATACCATTAGACTGTTTTCTTACAGTAAATGTTTCTCTGTTGCTTCCACCCTGTCTTTTCAATACAACGCCTTCGAAAATCTGAATTCTTTCACGAGTACCTTCTTTAATACGACAGTGAACTTTAACGGTATCACCAACATGAAATTCATCAACATTTGCTTTTAATTGTTCTGCTTCTAATTCTTTAATAATATTACTCATAGCGAGCCTCCTTAAATAAATGGATGTTCTTAATACATTCTGTAGCAGAGGACCATCTCGTTTTCACAACATTCAGATTCTACCACATTACACTAAATAATGCAAGCTGTTTTTAACTCACCCACCATATACAATCATTTGATATATTCAGCCCTACTTTTTCTTGCAATTTCAAAGATGCTTGATTATCTTTATAAATGACACCATATGGAGTCCATCCTGCATCCTTATGCTTGTTTATCAAAAAAGCCTCCAGAGATGTTGCAATGTTACGCATCCTGTAATTTTCATCTACAAACAATATCCCAATGCTTCCATCATTATGCATACCAATAAAACCAATAATCTTTTCTCCCTCAAATGCACCATACAAGGTACGCTTATCCATTCGATTTTTTATATAATCAGGATTTTCAGTAGAATAATTAGTCATCACATAATCTAAATGTTTTTCGTCTAACAAACGAATGTCTTTGTGTTGTACAGGTAAGCTTTCTCTTTTGGTATAACTTGCCTGATAACATGGACGAATGGTATTAACAGAAAAAGATTCCATTAAAGGAGCATTAATAAATTCCTGAGATGTAACAAAAAGCTTGGATTCTTTTGGGATCAAAGAAAACATTTCTTTTAATACACCTAGCTGATTCTGTGGATGTTGAATGGTTATCATATGTGCACCACTGCCATTATCATATATTAGATAATTGTTGTCTTTTGCATAGATAATGTCTCCATTACCTCGTTTTAAAAGTTCAATAAGATGTATATTATCTCTTTTTTTGTTGGAAAGTTGTTGGATTATTTTTTGCTTTTCCTGATATTTAACATAAAGATCTGGGCGCATGGATTTAGTGCGTTCCTCTGCCTTATTAAGTCTCCATTGTTGTATGTTTTGATGATTGCCAGATAATAAAATCTCGGGTACGTTTTGACCATTCCACGTCTCAGGTCGAGAATATTGAGGATACTCTAACAAATCATTGTGGAAACTTTCAGTTTCTGCTGAAGTTTCATTATTTAATACTCCAGGTATAAATCTAGAAATAGCATCTATCATAACCATGGCAGGCAATTCACCTCCTGTTAAGACATAATCGCCTATGGAAACATAGTCTGTAACAATTTCCTCCAGTACTCTTTCATCAATTCCTTCGTAATGTCCGCACAAAAATATCAAATTATCTTCTTGAGCTAATTCTTTTGCTTTTGACTGACTAAAAGGAGTTCCCCAAGGCGTTACATAAATAGTACGTGTACTTGTTTTAGCAGGAACAGACCTCATAACATCCTGAAAGGCATCATATACTGGCTGTGCCTGTATTAGCATACCGGCGCCACCCCCATATGGGTAGTCGTCCACTTTTTTATGTTTACTTAAGGTATAATCTCTAATGTTGACTGCATTGATAGAAATATAATCATTTTCAATTGCTTTTCCTATAATGCTAGTATTTAGGCCATTTATGACCATTTCTGGAAATAGTGTTAATATATGAAAATTCATATTGTTTTTCCTTTATCATTCACTAATCTAGCAATCCCTCTAATATGTGAATTTGAATCAATCTTTCTTCCAAATTTATATTAAGTACACATTGCTTTATTGCTGGTAACAGAAGTTCTCTTCCATCGGTCATTTCTATCACATAAACATCATTTGCTCCAGTTTCAATTACATCTTTTAGTACGCCGATATTCTTATTATCTTCGTCTAATACGTTAAGTCCAATCAAATCAGCAATAAAATATTCATCTTTATGTAGAGCAACTGCATTAGCTCTAGTTACATAAAGGCTTTTTTTACAGTATTTTTCCACATCATTTATATTATCAATCCCTTTAAATTTGAGTATTACAAGTTGCTTAAAAAACTTCACGCCTTCAATCTCAAGGGTTATTAATTCCTTATTTGTATCTAAAATAATTTCTTTTAAATTTTTAAATCTATTAACATCATCTGTAGTGGGGAATACCTTAACTTCGCCACGAATTCCATGTGTAGTTGTAATAATTCCAACCTGTAATTTATCTTCCATAACAATCCCCATTCCTTTAAAAAAAGTTAGAGAAACATGCGTGGCATGCTTCTCTTTATGTTTGTTTAGACAATTTCAACATCAACTCTTTTATTTTC
>CAZKGP010000032.1:0-14862 GCA_964552225.1 uncultured Acetatifactor sp. | reverse complement strand
ATGTATTTTATGTCATTTCATCTCGAAGTGCATCTATGATATTTTCTCGTTTTATCTTACTTACAGCATATAACATTGTAATAAAGACTACAATAAACACCCCAAGTATGCTACCTCCCATACTACTCCATGGGAATATAAAATCTATGTTTCCGCCACCAGAGAGCATGCCCCTATAAATCAAATAGGAAAGAGCTCCTGAGATAGGCAGACCCCAAAGCATGGTCCGCGCTCCATAAAGAACACATTCAAATCCCATCATCTTATTGAAATCCCGATCAGACATTCCCACAGAACGAAGCATAGCAAGTTCCCTTCTGCGTAGCTTGATATTGGTGGAAATGGTGTTAAAAACATTAGCAATCGCGATCAGTGAAATCATAATAATAAAAACAACTGAGAACAGATTGACAATAAAGTTGATATTGCGGTTTTGCTCTAGTATCTCATAAATATTGTACAGATTATAGTCCGCGGTAATTCCAGCTCCATCAATTATTTCCTGAATTTTAGACGTAGACCCACCAGGATTTTCTGATTTATAAGTCATGCCTAGCTTTGTAGGCTTAATAGTTGCATCCAATTTATCAAACTGCGCTTTTACTTGAAAAGGAGCAATCACCATAAGAGTATAACCAGACCACTCACCTCGTTCCGCAGGTAACAGATCTGGGTAGTCCTGTACGAAGGTTGCACGAATCGTTTTCGTCTGATTACCAGTCTCTGATTGGAGATTAAATTCCATAGGCTGTTCCTGCATATACCAGCCATTGGGCAATATTCCTACCATAATCATTTTATCATCCTGACCAGTATATTCTTCTGGAGAAAGGTTGAGACCTTGGAGCAGGTTCTGATAAACTCTGTCCTCTACAAACTGAATATCTAGAAACACTTCCACTTTTTCACTTGCTCCATCATAACCTATGGGTTGGCCCAATTCATCAAAAAAATGACTTGATAAATCACTTGTATTGAGCACACTGGAATAGGTGGAAAGTGCTTGATACGAACTTTCAGTAACTCCATCTGCAGTTCTCGTCTCAGCATAAAGCTGGAGTAGCTCATTTTCTTCCATATCTCGTGTATAGAAACAAATGTCATATTCTTCAACTACCACAGATGAACTCTCTGCAATCTGATTTAGGTATGTTCCGAAAGAGCTTGCCGTTACAAACAATACCACGCTTAATGTAAGGGAGAGAATAATACTACGGTAACGTTGTTTATTTCTTTTAAAATTTTTTAATGCAAGTGTTTCCTCTAAACCGTAAAGTCGCTCTGTAACCTTTGAGGTTCTAATCTTTTTGGCTTCCACCTTGACCTCGTTTGTCTGTCGGATACACTCCATTACAGGTATGCTGGCCGCTTTTTTTGCCGGAATATAGGCAGAAATCAGAATGGTGATGATACTGATAACCGATGCAACAACAAGAGTAGGAACAGACACTGCCAAAGTCAATGGTACATTGTCATATATCACATTTGCAAAATTTTTTGCTACTAGAGATAGTACCAGCTTAATGGATGGTATCCCCACCAAAATACCTATGGGAATGCCAATTATACCGATACAAATTCCTTCAAACAGCACAGAATTGCGCAACTGTTTTTCTGTAGCACCTACTGACATGAGAATTCCAAACTGGTGTGTGCGTTCATTCAATGAAATATTAAATGAATTATAAATCAAGAACACCGAACCAAGCATAACCAAAGCAATCAAAATACCACCTATGGAATACAAGAGAACGGTAACCATCTTTTCCCCTGAAAGTCCCATAAAACGCAGTACATCATCATTCAAAACATAACTGTTACTATCTGATATGCTACTTACATATGAATGAACCTGATAGGGGTTCTTCAGTGTTATAAATACGGTTAGACTATCTGTTTGGGTTTCTTTCTCTATTGTAATTAAGGTGTATCCAGGTGCCACATACTCCTCAATGGCTGGTCGTTGGCAGATACCCACAACGGTATAGTTTTTCTCTGTGGTAGATACAAGCTTTTCTTCTGCACGATAAGAATCATGCTGGCTCAGTTTTTGATTGTCACTCATACGATGCCCCACAGAAAGGATGAGTGTGTCACCCACGGAGATTTTTACACCACCGTTTGCTGCAATGTGTGCAGGAATCACAATCTCACTACTATTCTCTGGCAGTCTACCAGAAAGCATTTTAATGGGTAGGGTATCCAAGGCATCCTCGTTCCATCCAGTAATAAAAAGATATGGTTTGTCAGGATTTTGTCCACCTTCTAATGTGGCATAGCCGATGTTCTGTAGTTCTACAGCACTTACTACTTGACTATCTCCCTCCTGCTCTTCCATAAAAGAAGAATCTGCGTTAGGGATTTCAACATGCCAATTACCATATTTAGCTGCGGCACCATTTATCATATAGTTTTGCAGAGATACGGCAAAGGTGGCCACTGCCGTAATCATGGCAGCAGACAAAACAACTCCAATCACTGTTACAAGTGTTCTCGTGGGGTTCTTTTTTAAACCCTGCAAGGCCACTTTATTGAAAATGTTCATGACCGTGCCACCTGCCTCTCATCTCGTACCAATTTTCCATCTGCAATGGTAATAATACGATCTGCCTGCAAAGCAATATTTTCATCATGAGTAACAAGGAGCAGGGTCTGCCCATATTTTTTATTGCTTTCCTTCAGCAACTTGATAATCTCCTGACCATTACGACTATCTAGACTACCAGTGGGTTCATCAGCCAAACAAACCTGCGGAGCATTCATCAACGCACGACCAATCGCAACGCGTTGTTGCTGTCCGCCCGAAAGCTGATTTGGCAAATGCATTCTGCGGTCTTGCAGGCCAAGTAAATCTAATAGGTCATTCAGCCGTTCTTCATTAACCTTTCGTTTATCCATTAAAATGGGAAGGGTTATATTTTCCACCACATTCAATGTAGGAATTAAGTTATGAAACTGATAAATCAGTCCCACCTGTCTTCTGCGGAAAATGGCAAGTTTTTCATTGCTCCCTGCATAAACATCCTGTCCGTTCAAATATACCTTTCCGCTTGTAGGCACATCCACACCTGCAATAGTATGAAGCAATGTGGACTTACCAGAACCAGAGGAGCCAATTATGGCAGTAAACTCCCCCTTTTCAATAGTTAACGAAACATGGTCTAGTGCAGTAACTTGATTTTCTCCCTTGCCATAGACCTTACATAAATTTTCAACTTTTAAAAACTCCATTATGTGAGCCTCCTTTTTATAATCTACCCATATAATAGAACGTTCAACTTACAATTCTGTGACTTTAAAGTGAGAGATTCGTCACTTAGAAAAGCGGATAGAAAACATGGCTCCTCCTTGAGGGTGGCTTTTTGCAGTAACAGTTCCGCCTTGCCTTGTTATAATCGTCTTGCAAAGGGCTAAACCAATTCCATATCCTGCAGTACTAGTATTTTTTCCACGATAAAACCTATCAAATAAGTGAGTTAAATCTTCTTTTTTAAAACCGACACCACTGTCATGTAGGGTGATCTCAGTAAATAGCAAAGTGTCTTCGCAAATAATTTCTATCTTCCCGTTATCGCCTGCACTTTCTATGCAATTTTTTAAGATATTTTGAATTGCCTCTGAAAGCCAGCCGGAATCTCCCTGAATGATAATTCCTTTGGGCACATTTATATGTAACTCAATATTGTGTAACTCCATTGGAATTAGAAACGGGCGAAGGGCAGTATTTATCAAACTATCCACTTTTATCTGTTCCTTTTGGAAAACTACAATGCCTGCATCTAAACGAGATAATTTCAAAAGCGAAGTTAGCAGCCAATCCATCTGCACAAACAATTCCTCTGTATCTCGGAGTAACGTTTTTCGTTCCTTTTCATCAGGATTATTTTTTAGCAAAGAAAGAATTAAATTAGCGGAAGTAAGAGGTGTTCGAAGTTGATGTGCAATATCAGCTAAAGAATCAGCAAGATGCTCTTTTTCTTTTTTTAATGCGTCATTTTGCTCTCGAATACGGGATGTCATTTTAGTTATTTCACTTTGCAAAATAGAAAGCTCGCCTTCTTCTGCTTCACTAATAAAAAGATAATCCGCATTATGAAGCACTAGATCAATCTGTGCTGAAATTTCGGCAATGCTTTGGTATCGCGCTTTGGTAAATATAAAAAAAGCCACTCTAAAAGCAGTGGCAGTAGCGAGAGCTAGTATTCCAGCCGCTGAATTAATAATAAATCCCACAGTGGCAGTAACTACGGTTATGACAGCGAACAAAGTAGCAAACTGACGAATCTCTCTATTCCGAAGCATAGCTACCTCCTAGTCGATACCCTGTTCCTCTAACAGTCAGAATAATCTGTGGGGTTCCAGGGTCGTCTTCTATTTTTTCCCGCAGGCGTTTAATGTATACGGTCAAGGTATTATTGGTGACAAACTCCCCTGCCGCGTCCCACAATTCATCTAATAGTCTATCCCGAGTGATGATATTTTTAGGGTTGTTAATAAATACTAATAGCAAGCGATATTCTAGCGGGGAAAGAAAAATTTCTTTATCTTCCTTTTTAACAATGCCACTAGATGTATCCACATGAAGTCCACATATTTCAAAAGCAGACGGTGCACTTCCAAATTTACGCAGAGCTGTTCCAATCCTAGCAATCAGCTCACGTGGGCGAAAAGGTTTCGTGATATAGTCATCTGCTCCAATATTCAAGCCTGTAACAACACTAGCTTCATCACCAGAAGCCGTAAGAAAGATAACAGGAATATTCTGCATTTGCTTGATTTCTGTACAAACTGCAAAACCATTTCCGTCAGGCAGAGAAATATCCACCAACGCCAAGTCAAATTTATTACTGTGAAGTATGGAAATGGCTTCTCTTTGCGTAGAAGCATGCGTAATCATAAATCCTTCAGCGCGAAGTAAAAGAGTCAGGTTTTTAGCAATTTCCTTATCATCCTTAACTAAAAATATTCGTTTCATTTATTTGATGTCCTTCTCATATAGTATCATAATTTTGTTCTCTTATCTTATCCATTCTGTCATCATATTCCAAAATAGATCTGTTTGCTCCCAGTAAGATTCATCTAGCAATTCCCCAACTAATTCTTCAGTACTTTTTTGTACATACATAACAAGTGTTGATAGCAGATTTAAATATGTATCAACAAATGTAAATCTATATGTTTTGTTAATAGCATTTACTCCATGGGAAAAATCACTTAATAAACGATAATCTCTATAGATACTTGGATCAATAAATTTACAAAAATCATAAAAAGAGGGGTTTTTCTTTTTTAAAATTTCTGATGTCCAACCATATGATGCTTTCATATCCCAGTTTTTAGTTATACTTATCTTATCCAAAAACTCATTCACTTCACTTTGTGCTTTTATTTGTATTTGAGTATCGCGAGTAAATTTTTGCACCATATCGCTAGTAGATGCCATGGAGCTAATAAACCATTTTTCCCATAACCGTTCTTTTTTAAAACGCTTAATAAAGCATGCACAAACATAATTCTCTATAATACAGCGTTGCATTATAGCAAATGAAACAAAATTACCGATTTGAGCGTTATTATAAGCTTCTTTTGCATAGTTAACTATATTTTGAATCCATAAATTGCAACTACCTTCATATGTATCAAAATTTCCTTCTAGCTTCTGTATTTTAACATCAATTATTTCTAATAATTTATATATTACTTTTAGTTTTTCCATTTCATCATAAACAACTTCTAAATTATATTCATTATGAAATCGGTAGTCCTTCATTTAATCTCCTTCTCTCTACATCTTTAAAAAATCACTAAACTCTTTCAGCTCTTTTTTCTTATCTTCCGAAAGGCAGTTGAATTCAATATTATGAATCGCACCTTCTAATGTATATAGATGCACTAGACAGACTTCAGGATATGTCTCTTTCAGTTTCAAATACGCCTGTTTGGCTCCCGTCTCAATAAGACTTTCAGAGGAAGTGATACCTACTGTTGTTAGCTTTTTTTCCATTTCTTTACCAATATTCATCATAGATGCTAATTCTGACATATTTCTTTTCCCCTTTCTAAGTTACTATTCTTCAATTAAACGTTGTAATTCCAACCAGTTTTTAATTGTCAATATATTTTCTTTTATCATATAACCTGTATGTAAAGCTCCTACATACCACACTGGGAAAATTCCTGCTCCCATTGCTCCTACAATATCACATTCATAATTATCGCCCACATACCAAACTTCATCTGAGGTTAAACCAGCCTTTTCAAGTGCGAGTTCAAAAATATGCTTATTGGGTTTTCGATACATATATTCACTTGTTGCCATAATAAACTCAAATTCATTTTGTGGTATGTAATCATTGATTCTATCTTCAACCACTTTTCCACAATAAGATATATTACTGATTACTCCCGTTCTAATATTACTATCCTTTAAAAATCGTAAAAAAGTTTCTATACCTTCTGTTGGTTTCCCTGGAGCCGCTGCATTCCAAAATATTTTGTCCACATCCTCTGATTCTATTGATAACTCAATTCCCTGGGATGCGTACAAATAATTGGTAAACATACTATTCGGAACTTCAATTTGAAACAGATGTCCTTTTTCTGGATGATAACGGCCTAGCTCATTGTTAATTGCATTGGCTGCATTTTGCAATTCTTGTGCTGACCTATTATATTTATTTTGAACGGCATACTTTAAGACAGCTTCCGATCCCTTCACTCCGTCAAATTTCTGTTCATTTACTAATGTCTGTCCATAATCAAATAAAATCATTTTAGGCTTATTCATTTTTCTCACCTCTTACATTGGCTTAAGGTTCTTTTCCAAACGTTCCATCATCCACGCAAGACGATTCGTCCTTCCCAAGTCAGTCTTAGCATCAAGATATGCCCTGGTATATGTCTTTTTCACGGATGGCGACATATTTATAAAATTGGTATATGCTAGTTCATTGTGTTTCAGTAATTCAGCTATCATATCTATTTGTTCATAGGAAATCTCAGAAGGCTTAGTGGCTTTCTCCCACTGGCCATTTTTCTTAGCCTCCTCAATTTTTGCTCGACCATAATCAGTCATCAAACCTCTTGTTTCTAGCTTTTCTACTAGTGACTTATTTTTTAATGACCATTTACTATCCTTTCGACGAATTGAAAAATATTTTAGATAGGAATTATCATCAACCTTCTTCATCACGCCATCAATCCACCCAAAGCAAAGTGCTTCTTCCAGCGCTTCACCAGCTTTAATAGTTATTAACTCTTCGGTTTTTCCAAATCGCAGCCAAACTCCTTCGCTAGATAAACAGTTCTTTGACAGCCATTTTCTGAATTCTTCACGAGATTTAAAACATAATGGTTCATTCATAATCGATACCCTCGTTTCAATAATAATTTGGCATTGGCTCCTCTGGATATTTTCCATCCATATTAAGAACATACGGCCATTTTCCCGTATCAGCTATAATAAAGCCATAAATGGCACCCATATGACGATGCCAATGTCTGAATTGACCTAAAATAAGTCGAAACTTGGACAAGTCACAATTTTCAGGATTCTGGGTGAGGTCATTATCATTTAGTTTCACAATATAGTCTTGGATTTTATCTTTAATATGGTAAAAATAATTCTCTAACTGATTCCTCTCCAAATACTCATCTTTGGGAATCACATTTAAATCAGCTAAAGTTTCTGTATGAAATTCTGGATTTTGATATTGAGAATCACCAGGATTTATGTACCATCTATCCATAGAATATAACGTATGGTAAAGATACTTCCACATGGGAATTCCATCATATCGTTTTCCCCAAAGTTCATCTGGAATGCATTTAATAAGGTTTTCTGTTTCCCACAAAGCTCTATCTGTTAAAAATCGGATGTCATCGGACAATATACTCATTTAAACCCTCCTGTTATACTTAATCTACAAATATCCCCAAATGTACAGTCATCATTTTTTCCTTTAGCATACTTATCAATAGCAGGTTATATCTCTTTATTACTTTTGAGTTTACTATATTTCGGATAAACAGTCTATAACTTAAACTACATGTCCATTATATTTTAATTACCGTGTCGAGTTACCTTGTGAATTGCCATTTTTTACCATATAATTGTTGGTGGATAGCAGATTAAATATTACATCAGCTACATTGGAAGGAGGAAGCCTTTGGGAAAGATATACTGTGAAAAAAATGTTCTTGATGCCTTTTGGGATCGTATGGAATTTATTTTTTCTGAATTTGACAATATCGTGGTTGCTTTCAGCGGTGGAAAGGATTCTGGACTTCTGCTGGAACTAGTTAACTTATATTATACAAAACAGAAGCCTTCTGCAAAAGTTTCTGTATATCACATCGATTATGAGGGTAATTACCAATATACCATTGATTATGTGAATAAGTGTATGGGAAAATACCCCTATTTTCATTACTATAACCTATGTATGCCCATCTCGGCATCAAGCGGAGTTTCCATGTACCAAGCCACATGGATGCCATGGAACCCTGATGAACAGGATATATGGCTAAAAAGTGTTCCAGAGGGTTCCATAACATTGGAGAACCATTCCTTTGATTTTTTTGAAGTAGGGATGTCTGATTATATTTTTCAGTGCAAATTCAGCCAATGGTTGCATGAAAAAAACCATGCTCAAAAAACAGCTGTATTGGTAGGTATTCGGGCACAAGAAAGCCTTAACCGTTATCATGCTGTGACTAGAAGCGGTAATTTCAGTAGCTATATGGGCACTAGTTATAGTACGGAAATGTTCCCTGATGTGTACAACTTCTATCCTCTTTATGATTGGACAGTAGAGGATATATGGACGGCAAATTATAAATTTGAATTTGACTATAATAAATTGTATGACCTGTTTTATATGGCGGGCGCGCCACTTAAGAAAATGCGAGTAGCCAATCCTTTTCATATCTGTGGCGTTCATTCCCTAAAACTATATAAGGCAATTGAACCCGATACATGGGGAAGGCTGGTGGGCAGGGTGAATGGCGCCAATTTTGGAGCCATCTACGGTGACACTAAGGCAATGGGCTACAAACAAATCTCTTTACCCATTGGACATAGCTGGAAAACTTATACTAAGTTTCTTTTGGACACACTACCTGAGGAAACCAGCGCAATCTATCAGAAAAAGTTTGATACCTCCTTTGCTTATTGGCTGGAAAAAGGTGGTGCACTACCAGTAAAGGTAGTGGATGAGTTGGAACGAATAGGAATCCCCTTACAACGTCTTGGCAAACCCCAGAATAAACGCAAGTACCGCACGGAGTATGAGGTAGTACGTTTTTATGAATATCCCGATGAAGTTGATATCAAAGAATTTAGGCTAATACCAAGCTATAAGCGCATGTGTATTACAATTCTGAAAAATGATACCTCCTGTGTGTACATGGGATTTGGACAAACAAAGGATGAATTGCAGAAACAGAAGGAGGCGATGGAAACATGGAAAAACATTTTATAAGTCCTGTATACAAAGTAATCTCTGTACCGATTGATAAAATAGATGCCAATAGTTATAATCCCAACCGAGTAGCTCCCCCAGAAATGGAATTACTGATTACCTCCTTATTGGAGGATGGATACACACAGCCCACTGTTTGTTACTATAATTCCGATACCGATAGGTACGAATTGGTTGATGGATTTCACCGATATTTGGCAATGAAGATGTGTCCTGAGATATATGAACGGGAAAAAGGTATGCTTCCCGTGGCAACAATAGACAAGCCCTTAACAGAACGTATGGCCAGCACCATCCGTCATAACCGTGCTAAAGGAACCCACTCTATTGAGCTAATGGTTGATATTGTCAAGCAGCTAACCGAAGCAGGTTTGAGCAATGATTGGATTAAGAAAAATTTGGGGATGGATGACAATGAACTATTACGCCTAAAACAAATCAGCGGACTGGCTACTCTCTATGGGGATAGGGAGTTTTCCTTGTCTTGGAAAAACGATGGTGAAGAATCTTGTTGTGAAAACGAAGAATTTGAGGATGAGGAGAACACTGATATGAAAGAGATTTTTTTTTGACCTAGATGCAATAAGCATTGGTAAACGTATCTATAAATTACGTATGTACAGCGGGTTATCCCGTAAAGAGTTTGGGGAACAATTTAATTCTAAGGATTGCACCGTTTATCAATGGGAATGTGGGCGCTGTATCCCCATGCTATCAAAATTACTTGAAATCTCTCAATATTTTAATGTGTCCATTGACAGTATTATTAAAGGGAAGACACCTAGCGAAACAATGCTGGAAAAACAACTTAATAACTTAAGTACACAAAAAGAGCAATTTAGTATGTACGATTCAAGTGACACAAATCGGTTTATCGCACAGTTCAATTCACTGCCAGATACCCACAAGGAACGACTGTTAGGGTATCTGGATGCACTTTCCAAAGATTCTGGCATATTATAAATATCAAGAGCCAATGCATTCTAAGTCGCATTGGCTCCTAATAGACCTTTTTTAAAGACTTTCTCTTACAATCTTTGCCGCTTCCACAAGATTTTTTAAGCTTTCAAGCGTTTCTGGAATATCTCTTGTTTTTAATCCACAATCTGGATTTACCCATAGTTTTGTCTTGTCAATCTTTTCAAGCATCTTTCTTAATGCCTCAACAATTTCCTCTACAGTTGGGATCCTAGGGGAATGGATATCATACACACCAGGACCTACTTCTGTCTCAAAATTATTGTTTTTTAGAGCATCAATAATCGTAAGCTGTGAACGTGATGCTTCAAATGAAATAACATCTGCGTCCATATCATCAATATCCTTTACAATTTCTTCAAATTCACTGTAGCACATATGTGTATGAATTTGTGTTTCTGGCTTTACCTTACTATGACAGAGACGAAATGCCGGGATTGCCCAATCTAAGTATTCGCTATACCACTCTTCTTTTCTGATTGGAAGTTTTTCTTTTAATGCTGCTTCATCAATCTGAATGATTCTGATTCCTGCATTTTCCAAATCACATACTTCATCACGAATGGCAATTCCTATCTGATTTGCCATTTCACTAAGACTTACATCTTCCCTTGGGAACGACCAGTTTAATATTGTCACGGGACCCGTAAGCATTCCTTTTACAATTTTTTTAGTCAAACTTTGTGCATACTCTGTATACCCAACCGTAATAGGGCGAATACGTTTGATATCACCAAAAATAATTGGTGGTTTTACACATCTTGTTCCATATGATTGAACCCATGCCTTTTCTGTGAATACATATCCAGCTAGATTTTCTCCAAAAAATTCTACCATATCATTTCGTTCGTATTCTCCATGCACCAGCACATCAAGACCTAAGTCCTCCTGCATTCTGATACATTCTCTAATAAAAGCAAAAACCTGATTGTCATATGTACTTTTATCTATCTCACCCTTACGGTAATTTCCTCTATTTCTCTTTACTTCTTGTGTCTGAGGGAAGGAGCCGATTGTAGTTGTCGGAAGTAATGGAAACTTAAATACTTCCTTTTGTATCTGCGCTCTCACTTTTCTATATTCTTTTCTTCTAAAATCATCTACTGAAAGTGCTGCAGTACTTTCTTGCACCTCCTTGTCTGCATATATTTTGTCCGAATTAAAAATATTTTGATTGATTATATACTCTTTAAAAGATTCAGGTGCACAGCTTTCTGAGATAACAGAAAGTTCATAAAGTTCTATTAGTTTTTCTTTAGCAAATGAAAAGTGTTTTACAACTTCTGGAATTAGTTTTGTTTCATTTTCTAATGTATATGGAACATGAAGCAATGAGCATGAGGTTGAAATAACTACATTCTTTGCATAATTCTTTATTTCTTTAAATAAATTAAGTGATGTTGTATAGTTACATTTCCATATATTTTTACCATTAACAACTCCAGCAAATAAAATTTTATCATCCGGAAAATTGTTTTTACTTAATAATACTGTTGTTTTTTTCCCTTCTAAAAAATCCAAACCAATTCCATCAAACTTTAATTCACAAACTTCGTTATAACAATCTCTTATATCCCCAAAATAAGTCTGGAGCAAAACTTTTACTTTGTCCTTATTACCAAGAATCGAACTATATAAAGATACAAACAACTGGGTATCTTCTTTTGATAAATCTGTTACTAATGCAGGTTCATCAAATTGAACCCATTCTGTTTCAAGCTTATTGAATCTGCTTAAAATATCCTTATATGCTTTGATAATCTGTTCTACATAATCAACAGCCACCTTACTTCCTTTATATTTAGCAAGTTTTAAGAAGGTAAATGCTCCAATAATTACAGGTTTTGTTTCAATGCCTAATGCTTTTGCTTCTAGGTATTCATCAAATGGTTTACTACCTGATAACTTAATTTGCGTGTTATTATCTAGCTCTGGTACCATATAATGATAATTGGTATTAAACCACTTTTTCATTGCAAAAGCCTTTACATCTCCAGATTCCCCTTGATACCCTCTTGCCATAGCAAAATATGTATCTAATTCATCAAGTCCTAACTCTTTGTATCTGTCAGGAACTGCTCCCAATAATACTAATGTATCTAGCATACCATCATAAAAAGAAAAATCATTAGAAGATATATAATTAATTCCTGCTGTTTCCTGCAATCTCCAGTGCTCTTCTTTTAATAATTTTGCTGTTTGAAATAACTCTGCCTTTTCTATCTCTCCACGAAAATATTTTTCTGAAGCAAATTTTAGCTCCCTTAACTTTCCTACTCTCGGAAATCCTATTACTGAACTTTTCATTTTTAACCTCCATTTAAATGTTTTATTGTAATGTAGTATAATTTATATCTATAGAAATGGATAATACCAAAAAAAGCGTGTTCAATATAGTTTAAAACTATATCAAATACGCTTCTTCTAGATATATAATACCTCTTCACCTACTGCATGGCATTCTTTTTCATATAATCTTTTTTAACTTCATCAATGGTTTTTCCACCAATGCCAAAATTTTTATCCGGTACTTCCTTAATTGTTGTAACAAAGAATTCCGAAGGAACATTCATAATCTCAGAGGATACCTCTGTCAGTCTTCTAATCAATTCCTCTTTTTGTTTATCTGTTAACATTCCACTTTCTACTGTAATATAAGGCATTATATTTTCCTCCCTTAGTTTATTTTTAATGCTAAATTAAGTTTATAATATAGCATCATTTCAAGTTTATTTCTTTGGTGTTCTTGGCATACAATACACAATAAAATACCGCAATAAAAATCGTTATAACCAGTCCAATAACTTCAAATGTGATATGCATATCTTCCGCAAAAAGAAATGCTGTTATATCAGTAAGTGCATGGATTATAATACATGGGAATAAACTCTTAGAAATATGAAAAACTACAGCAAAACTAACTCCTATTGCAGCCGAGTATATAACCTGCAAAATAACCAGCTCTATAGACATTGCAGTTAGATTAACGAGATGATATAAACCAAAAACTACGCTTGAAACAGCAATCGCACATTTGACATTAAACCGTTCTTCTATCGCCCGAAACAAAAAACTGCGAAAGATTAACTCTTCCATAACACCAATATAAATTCCTATAAAAATAAGCGTAAATATATTTTGTTCTACCGAATGTTCAGGGTTGAATAAATAAAGCAAATTAATCAAAGGGATAATTAGCATTGGCATAAAAAGAACTATTTTACTATCTGTTTTAATTTTATTAAACCCAAAATATTTCGCGCGTTTTTTATTACCAATCAGAATTGCCGCAAATAATAAAGTTACCAAATTGCTTATAATAGTGGCTGTATCTGTTTTCATGTTAAAAGTACCTATAAATAAACTGTATAAAATAGCTTGAGCAAAGTAGATAAAAAAGCATAATATAGCACATAAAAGTGATTTTGATTTTGTCATTTTTTCTTAATCCTCCGTACAGGTAGATTCCTTTGTAATCAACCATAAAACTTAGCAGAGCATCGCCCTTATAATTTCTTCTAACGGCTCTAACAAAGCTTTTGCCTCTTCAAATTCATTCCTTCGAAGCAATTGCTGAATTCTCGTTTCAGTCTCTTTTTTCTTCTGCTCTAGTAGCAGATAATCTTTGTCAAAATGATTGGCATAAATCATCTGTCGAAATTTACGGCTACTCATTCTACGCACAGTATTATTTTCTACCAAGAGTATATAATCCATGCTGTTAGACACCGTATAAAAATCATGGGACACCATAAGAACCGCACCTTTATACTCTGTAATTGCTTGTTCTAGAGCAATCTGTGCATAGACATCTAAATGCCCTGTAGGTTCATCCAATAGTAGGAAATTGGCTTTTCCTAATGTAATTACAGCTAATTGAAACAAGTCCTTTTCTCCACCAGATAATTCATTCACTTTCTGAAAAAGTGTCTCTTCTTCAAAACCAAATTTCTCCAAATAATCAGTTACTTCTCTTTTATTATCAAAACCTTTCTCTTCAAATATTTCAAATAAAGTTTTTGTATCATCATATAATGAGTCCGTAATCTGGCAGAACATATGAATCTCTGCATCTTCACTAATCCTAATACTGTCTTTATTATTTTCAAAGATTTCATGTAACAATGTTGTTTTACCAGTCCCATTATTACCTATAATAGCAACATGATCTCCAGGCTTCATCTCAAAATTCACGCGTTCTAAAAGTTGCTCATCAAATGCCACGCTATAATCCGTCAATTCAAGAATATTTTCACTTGCCACTTCTCTTCCAAGTTCAAAATGAATCTCTGGCTGTTTGATATCTAGGAAAGGAGCCTTTGTTTGTCGTGCTTTAAGGCGATCCAACAGGGACTGTCTTGCATGCACTGCTTTTCCAAGGGATGCATTATCCATTGCCGTA
>CAZKGP010000031.1:0-15138 GCA_964552225.1 uncultured Acetatifactor sp. | reverse complement strand
CTTAATAAAATTCTGATATCAAAAAAAAGGACTTGACAAGTTCTGATAATAAAACTATAATAATGACAATGTTCGGAAATCAAAACATCAGAATTTTTTAATTATTTATTAGACAAATATACTGTAACTGATTTCCGAACTAAAATCAATATAAAGTTCGGAAGTGAGGTGGGAAAGTTTTGTACAAAAAATACGTAGAGTTAAGAGACGAATGTAATTTAACTGATTATAAGGTTTCTAAATCTACTGGAATTACAAAATCTACTTTTAGTGACTGGAAATCAGGAAGAAGTAAGCCTAAGCTAGATAAGTTAAATATTTTAGCAAAATACTTTAAGGTACCACTTGAATATTTTACAGAAGATACATTAGAAGATAAGAAGGAACCAAATAAATAAGAAGATTAAATTTTGGAAGTATTTAGCCTTGTCCTGTACGTGGTACACAGTACAAAAGTACCATATCCCCTTTTATACACTATACGCGGAATAAGATGGTACGTAGCTTTCATTCCTAAGCTGCGTACTACGTAGAGGGCATGGCTAACAATAATACATATGAGCATTAAGGGTAAAATAAGGTGAAATAACCACAAAAGTGGTTTGGGGACAAATAAGAGAAGTAATGATATAAAAGTTTTGATATAAAATAAGATAAGCTGACTAGAATAAAGTTAGCTTATCTTTATTTTATTTGTAGTGGAGACTTATGTTATATGGATAGTAAAAAGCAGAAGGATATGATAAAATAACTTTATTACTCACACCATTGGCATGCTTTTATATCTACATGGTATTCATCTTTGAGTGTAACGCCTTCTTCGATTAAAAGGCGCTTTTGTTCATGCCAGCCAGGGACTAGTCTTCCCGCATGATTGACTACTCGATGACAAGGATAGCTTCCATAAAATTCTGCCATACTAAGAATTTTACCCACAAGCCTTGCGTTTTTCGCTCTGCCAATTAGACGAGCGATTTGACCATAAGTTGCTACATTCCCTGGGGGAATTTCTTCTACTACTGAGAGTACTTCATAAATTAAGGTTTCATCTAATGTATTTTTCATGATAAAATCATACTGAAAGAGAGTGGTAAAGTCAAGATTACTTAGGTAATCATAAAAAAAAGGGAGGTCAACTATGAGAGTGAAAAAGACAGTTAAATTTATAACTATTTTTTTGATTATGTTGATAATTGCAACGCTAATAGGCTTCTTTATTTATGTATCACAGTACTATAAAGCCGACGACTCAATTATAGATACAATAAATAGCAATCATTCTATAGAATACCATGATAATTATGTGGTATTAGGACCTTCAGAACAAACGGATGAGGCATTAATTTTTTATCCAGGTGGGAAAGTTGAATATCTTGCATATTATCCCCTTTTAGAAAAACTCAGTCAAAAGGGAGTAACTTGTATACTGGTTAAAATGCCCTTCAATCTTGCTGTTTTTAATACAAATGCAGCGGACAAAATAATCAATGATTTTCCAGAGATTGAGGAATGGTATATTGGCGGGCATTCTTTGGGTGGTGCAATGGCTAGTAGCTATGCATCAGAACATAAAGATAAAATAGATGGGGTAATATTACTTGGTGCTTATATTTACGGCGATTACAGCAAAGACAAAACAATCACAATTTATGGTGAGAATGATAATATTCTAGATCGTTCCAAAGTAAACTATAGTGAAAATGTTTATGTTATTGAAGGTGGCAATCATGGTCAGTTTGGTAATTATGGTCAGCAGAAGGGTGACGGAATTTCTGCGATTACGAGTGAAGAACAACAAGATAAATCTGTAGAATATATATTTGAATTTATTAGAGGAGCGGACATCTCCATTGATGAAACTTTGTCATTTTCTGATGTGGAGCCATCATCTGAACCAATTATATCGAACAGTGACGAAATTATCACCTTTCCAGATGAAAATTTTGAGGCAGTAGTACGTGAGTTAATTCATAAGCCAACTGGGGAGATTACACGAGGAGATGTGGAGACGGTTAACTCTCTAGAGATAATTAACCGTAATATCGCTGATTTAACAGGTATTGAATATTTCACAGCATTGACCCAGCTTAATTGCAACGCTAACCAACTAACATCCCTTGATTTAAGCAAAAATGAAGCTCTGACACATGTTAAGTTCAGAGGCAACCAAGTGTCATCATTTAACATAAGCGAGAATACTGGCTTAACGCATATTGATTGTTCATTTAACCCAATAGGTTCTCTGGATGTAAGTCATATTTCTGGGTTAATATCGCTGACATGTGATCACAATATACTGTCATCACTGGATGTGGCTCAAAATATAGCTTTAGAAGAGCTTGTTTGTCATACTAACGATATCATTACTCTGGATGTGTCTAAGAATAAAGCTTTGAAAATCCTTGATTGTAGCAACAACCATTTTATGAAATCACTTGATGTATCCCAAAATAAAGAACTCACCTCTTTAAACTGTAGTCATAACAATATTACATCCCTTGATGTAAAAGGAAATTCTAAATTAGAAAGCCTTTCTTGTGGTTCTAATGAAATGAACTCCATTGATGTGAGTGGGAATACGAAGTTGAAGTATCTTGAATGTGGTTACAATTTTTTGACCACTCTTGACGTGACTGCTAATACCAAGCTGACACACCTTAATTGTTTTGCCAATCAACTGACTACTCTTGATGTGACTGCCAATACTGAGCTGATACATCTTAATTGTGAAGACAATGATATGTCGGGACCTTCATCTGTGATAGGTGTTGATAAGAACAAGACGGATTTTTACTTTTATCATCGATAATTATGATCTACAAACAACAAATGAAGCATAAAGGAAGGTTATATTATAATGTATACAAAACAAGATTTATTAAACCATCTAAAGACATTAGGTGTTAACCCTAACGGAACTTTGATGGTTCATCTATCATATAAAGCAATTGGAGAAGTGGAAGGGAAAGGAGATACTGTATTAGATGCGTTAATGGAATATATGCAAGAGGGACTTCTAGTGCTAGGTAGCCATACGTGGTCCAACGTAGGTGTGAAAAATCCAGTAATGGATGTGTTGCATACACCAACTTGTATTGGTGCTATGACCGAGCTGTTCCGTAAGCGCCCTGGGGTACATCGTTCTTTGCATCCTACCCATTCATTGGCTGCTTTTGGTGTAGATGCTGAAGAATTTTTATCTGGTGAAGAACATATTTGCACTCCTTGCGGTGAAGGGGGTGCCTATCATAAATTATGGCAACGAAACGCTCAAATTCTACTAATTGGGGTAAATTTCGGACGTAATACTTATATTCATGGTGTTGAGGAATGGGATGGTGCAGAAGGTTCTATTTCCAAAGAAAAGACTGATTTATATGTGATTAATCATGCAGGACAGAGGCTTTATACTCCACAATATCGCCATTGTGCACCCATAGGCTCAGATGTTTTTACGAAACTGGAACCCCAAGCTTTACAGCAGGGAATTTTAACTTTGGGGAAATTTGGTGATGCGACGGGTCGCATTATGAATGCTGTACCTTTGCGTGAAATGATAACACCACTTCTCAAAAAGGATAAGGAATATTTATTGCGTCATTAAATAATAATACTAATATACTTATGAATTAAAAGATAAATGCAGGAGTAATAATAAATGAGCAGCCATATGAACGATGATTATGATAGAGAAATTAGATTAAATAGAATTAAGAAAATAGAAGAAATGAAGAAAAAGAAAGAGCAACAGATTTTAATTCGTAACATGATTAGAAAAGCAGCCCCGATTTTTCTTTGTGTTGTATCTGTATTTATTATAATTGGAGTAAGCCGAACGATTGGTTATACGAAAGATATAAATGATGGGATAGAAAGCAACACAGGAGAAAGTAATGTTATAGAAAATAATGTTATAGAAAGTAATGCAATAGAAGATAACACAATAGAAAGCAATGTTGTAGAGGGCAATACAGATAATACCATATTGGCACAGATGGATAATAAGGAAGAAAACGATGCAATAGTAGATGTAGTGCAGAAAGATGCAGTGCTAAAACCATCTCCTATATCTTATTCTTTTCAAACCACAGAAGACACAAGGCAAGTAGGTGAAGATATAGTCAGTAGTTATGCAGTTTTAGTAGATACAGAGACTAACAATATTGTTGCTCAGAGGGAAGCAATGAAGCGGATTAATCCCGCTTCAATGACAAAGATTTTAACAATCTTAGTAGCTGCTGAGCATGTAGAGAATTTAGATGATACATTTACAATAACTGCTGATATAACAGATTACGGATTTATCCATGATTGCAGCAGTACTGGATTTGAAATAGATGAGATTGTGACAGTGAGAGACATGTTCTATGGTACGATACTGCCTTCTGGTGCTGATTCGGCAATGGGTCTTGCAGTATATGTGTCTGGTTCTCAAGAAAAATTCGTGGAATTGATGAATGATAAGTTGAAAGAACTTGGTATTTCTGATACAGCACATTTTACTAATTGTGTAGGAATTTATGATGAAAATCATTATTGCTCTGTTTACGATATGGCCATCATATTAAGAGCAGCACTAGATAATGAATTTTGTAAAGAAGTGCTGTCTGCCCATACTTATACCACTTCTATTACCGAACAGCACCCAGAAGGACTTACCATATCCAACTGGTTTCTACGTCGTATAGAAGATAAAGATGCTGGTGGTGAGGTGCTTTGTGGTAAAACCGGTTATGTGCTCCAGTCTGGAAATTGCTCAGCAAGTTATGGGGTAGGAAGTAGTGGAAAAGGATATATATGTGTTACAGCAAATGCTAGTAGCGGATGGCGTTGTATTTATGACCATGTTGCATTATATAAGCAGTATATGAATTAAATTAATTCACATGATAGATTGCGATTCCTTCTTCTTCCACAATGGATTCTCCCACATTAATTAATTCTTTTATATCATCAATAGATTCCGAAGGATGACAAACTAATACTTTGGGATACTTATCTGGATACATCTCCCAATACTCCAACAGCCTTTCATCAAATGTTGGAGTACTTATTGTAGAATAAGTACTTATATTTACATCCCCAAGAAGATAATAAAGGCTGTGTCGCCCTATATATAGAACATTTTCCCCTACGTTTAGGTATTCAGTGGCTAGCTCAGCATAGTTATTATAGTTATATCCATTTGTATAGTAGCAATAAATTCCCTTAGCTGGACCAGACAAGGCTTTTTGCTTAACAAAAAACATGGTTCCTTTCATTCCTTCGTTTTCGCACATAAGGAATCCTTTCGCAAAAAGTGTAGTTCCTAGTAGACTAAGTGCAGTAAGTAAGCAAAGTACTCTTGGGACTGTAAGAAACTTTGTGGGAGAAGCTGTATATGATATTGCTTCTTGTTCCATCTTGTCCCCAATCAGCCATATGGCACTAATTAACCCAGTCATTAGATAGGAACCAGTAACACTTATTGTGGTGTTGGTGATAAGCAATGCCGATAGCCATACTGCACCACCAGTTATACTTCCTAGCCAGAATACAGTCTTAATGATTTGTTTAGGATGATTAGAAGTATAAAAAGCTACTCCAATAAAATATAAGAAATAAAAGTATAGTAAAGGGGAATGTATAAACATGCTGTTACCTAACCAAATAATAACCTGTTCAGCCAAAGAAAGTGTAATAACAATCAACGAAAAATGAAAATAGGTTGATTTTTTTTCTCCATGGTTGAATTTTTTAAAAAAGTATGTAATTAGTATGGTTACTAACAAGATTCCGACCACATGGGGAATCAATAGAAGCAATTCTTTTCCATAGACTATCAAACGCTCCCAAGGTGAGTAGCTGTGAGAACCGTCAGTCATCATTTGTTGTATACCATATAAAAATTCTGAAGGAGACATTTTAGTTAGAAAATAAATAAGGTATCCTAAAGCTAAGATAGTGCATGTGCCAAGCAGCATAACAATATCTTTCAGAAAGTTCTTTCTATTAATTATAAACATCCCAAGTAAGTATGCAGGAATAGCTAAAATACAAGAGGGGTAGGAAAGCACCAATCCAGATAAACTGATTCCGGCACCTACCAGCCAAAGTCTATTATTCTTAGAAGAATGGTAATATCTCAACAGGCATAAGAAGGATAGTACACTAAAATAAATAAGTAAGTTAGTAAATTCAGGTACCTGAATCCATTTTGGTAGAGTATTATAGAAAAATATAGCAGCCACAAAGGAAGCATTCTGAGTAAAATAAAGCTTTCCAGTACGGTATAAGAAGATGCTGATACCAGCTTGAATGATAGCACCGATAATCCTTAAATAAATAACAAGATAATCAGTACCTCCAGTTAAAACAATAAAAACACGGATAAAGAAGGCACTTATGAATCCAGAAGTTTGGTGAGGTTCCCACATTGTTTGGAACATAGAATCACCAGTTGCCAAACGATAAGACATAGTTATGGCATATTCTTCATCTATATTTAATCCAAAGAAACATATTTTTATAGTGGCTAATAAAGATAATAATATAAAACCTAAATAAATTAATTTCTTTTTCATAGAATTTGTCCTTTACTTTAAATTATCACAACATTGTAGCATATATAGCAATTCTGCAAAAGGGGGATTTGAAGATATAGTGGTTATTAAATATAATTTATGATAAAATTATAAATTAATGCAGAGTTATTTTGGAGGTAGACAATGTTATTGGTGATATTAAGTTGGTTTTGGATAGGTTTGACAGCTTTTTTATGCGGTTTTGGGATATTACAACTATTGCATAATAAGGATTCAAATACATTTGTATCATTAGACTACTATGTATTTTTTGGATTAAGTTTTCTAACAGTATATTCTCAGACATTTAGCTTGTTTTATAAAGTGGGAAAATTCGCTACCATTCTTTTAGGTATATTTTGCATTATTGTTATATTTATATATCACCGTCGCCTCTTTGAGTATTTCAAGGAATTAGGAAGGCGTATAGGGTGGAAGCGTGTTCTTTTATGTGCAATTATTATATTAATTATGGTGTATTTTACCTGTGGTCAGGTATTTCAGTATGATACTGATTTATATCATGCACAATTTATTCGTTGGATTGAAGAATACGGAGTAGTCAAAGGTTTAGGTAATCTTCACAATCGTTTTGCATATAATAGTGCTTTTTTTCCTTTGCAAGCATTGTATAGTTTTTCTTTTCTCTTAAATCGTTCGCTCCATACTTTAAATGGGTTTGTGGCGGCGATTCTACTGTGCTATAGCATAGGAACATTGAGATGGTGGAGAGGAAATAAATTAGCAGTCTCTGATATGTTTAAATTAGCACTTTCAGTATATTTGTTTCTTCCAGATACACTATTATCTATATCATCACCAGGTTCTGATATACTTACTCTAGCAATGGTATTATATATTGCGTCAAGATGGGCAATGTTAATTGAAGAGAATTGTACAGAAGCTTTTGAGTATGGACTGCTATGCTTGCTTGCGGTATGGGCTGTAACCTTAAAATTATCTGCTGGATTATTAGTATTACTTGCAGTTTATCCAGCCGTACTTCTGATTAAACAGAAACGTTATAAGCAGATGATTGCCTTAATTATATCTGGTATTGTTATAGTAGTTCCTTTTCTGACTCGAAATATATTCATTTCAGGTTATCTTCTTTACCCCTATTCCTCTATTGATTTATTTTCTGTAGATTGGAAAATGCTGTCTTCGGTAGCGAGTAATGATAGTATAGAGATTATGGCTTGGGGAAGAGGGATTAAAAATTTTGCATCTTATGAATCTCCTATATCTGTGTGGATGCCAATTTGGTATGATAAATTATCTCTGATATATCAAGTCTTGGTATGGTTGAATGCATTTTGTATACTTATAACGCTTGGTTCTTTCCCTAAACTAGTAAAAAGAAAAAAATGGGGGATGGTTACCTTAATGGCAGTTTGTTTATTGAGTTTGTTAATGTGGTGGCTTACTTCGCCACTAGTGCGCTATGGTGTTGTATACATGATGCTACTGCCTGCTATATGGCTAGGAATGATATTTAAGAAGCGGACAGGCAAGGGATTCAGTGCAATCCTCTTTATTTTTTGCATATGTTCAATATGGAAAGTCAGCTCTTATATTGAAGTTCCTCATTGGAAATGGCCTATGGATTATAATTGGAGGGAAAATACTATAGTAAATTGGCAGGATATTTATATAAATATACCAATAGGCAGTGATTGTATTGGATATCATTTCTTCCCAAGCTCCCCTAATGAGGAAAGACTTGAACTAATAGAACTGCGTACAAATCGGCTAGAGGATGGTTTTAAAGTGAAAGAGATTTATCAGGGGAAGAATGTTCTAACAAATGGAAGCATAATAGAGTAGATAAAAAGCGTCGCTTATGTGCGACGCTTTACCCATGTCCAATAAGGAATAGCGTAGAGTAATAGTGCTGGAAATTGTCCTTTTTGCCACATTATTTCAGTAAGTCCAAACACAATTAAAGAAGTATAAAAGATGAATGCAACAATGGAATTGATGTTTTTATTCTCTTTTTTGCCAAAGGTATCAAGGAATAGATTGATGCCTGTAGCTAAAATAATAATAATAAATAAAATACCAGCAGGCAATCCATAGTTAAAACAATACTGTAGTATTAGATTGTGTGCATGAGGAGCATAATAACCTTCGCTAACCTGAATGCCATTTTCATTCTCTAGATGCCCATTAAGATTAAGCATACTTGCATAATAACTATAGATATGAATACGGTATGTGGTTGATTTTTTGTTCGTAACTAGAGGCACTTCTGAGCTTTTTGCCACGACACTGGTAATTCCGGCGTTATTGACAGAGGCAATTGGGGCACTCAATACTTGCGATGAACTATCATTTGAAGAGCTTGCAGTGAATATATCCATAAATCTACCTAGATTTTCTTCTATTACATCTTGCCAATCTGTATATTTATCTGAGTCAAAGCTGTCATTAGAATTTACTTTACTATCTGAATATTCATTATAAAAGTATGCTGGGCGATGAAACATGGCAGGTAAATAACGTACAGTACTATAAACAGTAGGAAAGCTTAGTATGGTAATAACTATAAAGCATGCTCCGAAACGTAAAACATTAAGAAGCTTGTTTGTTTTTGATTTCTTAATATAGTAAACAAATGCAATAATTGTAGCAGCACCCATTCCCGTCATGGCACTTCTGCACATTGTTAAGAAGACAAAGGACCACATAGCACAGGCAAATGAGAAACAGAGCCATTTTAAAATTGTCCTTGAAGGCTTTGTATTTTCCTTATTGTTGTGTAATAAGCAGAATTTACCCAGAAAAGCACAATATACAGTTTGATAAAAAAGGGAATTAATATTGGGGTTTGCATACATTCCCCTATAGCGCAGAGTATCATAAGGACGGATGACAAATGCTACTGATTGTAGAAAAAAGAAAGCCAAAATCACACCATTTAACAATGCAGGAATAAAGTCGGAGTGCTCTTTCTTAGTAAAAGGGGTTATATATAACAATAACATTGTAACTAAAAAATTTATTGTCCATTGATTATCATTGCGTGATAATATTACTAAAAGTACAAATATCCCAAATAAAAATAGAAAACGTAAGTTTATTGAAGGACGCTCTTTTTTTATCCAAAAAGTTCTCAAGGTTAATAATATAACATAGCCAAATATTGCAATATTGATGGTATTCAAACACCGTTGTATAGGTGTAGTATGATAAGTGTATTCACTGTGCTTATTCCATCTTATAAAAAGTGGTAATGCTATGACACTAATAAATGTCCATATATAACATGGAATATTTAAAAAATCTCGATAATTATAGTGGCTTATTATAATCATGCCTAATAAAGTAAATACCAAAATTGAACAAATTACCTGAGGCTGTCCTCCTTGACTGCCAAGTAACCAATCAATAATACAAAAAGAAAATATGCAAAATGTTAAAAATAACTGTTTTATATTAAATTTCACGCTAACTCCCATGCCTTTCCAAAACGATTCTTACAATTTCATTAATTCTAGTATCCCCTATTTCAACTATTGTAACACAAACATAATATGATTTGAACGTTCATTTTCTAACTAGTAGTGTACGGTGTTAATTGGGTATGATATTATACAAGTGATGTCCCTTTGGACAATGTAAATTTGCTCAGATTGGTTCGTAGCTATTATATTGACAATCTCTTATATCAAAAAAGTGTAACCTAAATACTTAAATCTATGGAGGTAATAATTTGACCCTAATTATTAGAAAATACAACGAGAATGATTTAATAGAAATGACTCAGCTCTGGAATGATATAGTGGAAGAAGGTAATTCTTTTCCTCAAGAAGAAAAGCTGACAGAACAAACTGCCAAAGAATTTTTTAGTGGACAATCTTATACAGGTGTAGCTGATGACAATGGAATGATCGTGGGATTGTATATACTTCATCCCAATAATGTGGGAAGATGCAGCCATATTTCAAATGCTTCCTATGCTGTAAAATCAGGACAGAGAGGAAGACATATCGGTGAAAGTCTTGTGAAAGATTCTATAGAAATGGCGAAAAAGCTTTCCTTTAGAATCCTACAGTTTAATGCTGTTGTTGCCACCAATACAAGTGCCATTCACCTATATAAAAAATTGGGATTTCAACAGTTAGGTACAATACCAAGAGGATTTAGGCTAAAAGACAATACATATGTAGATATTATTCCTTTTTTTATAGAATTTAAGTTTATTGATAATCAACAGAAAAGGAACATTTAAATGAACATATTTAAAAAAAGAAAAAAAGAAATATCCTTCGTGAAGATTCTATTATCAGTAGGCGGCTTTTTCGTAGCCATGTTTTTCATTTCGACTATACCAGAAGGAGAACCGCAGATATCAGCGGAACCGTCAGCTACAGAGCAGGCAACTATAGAAGAAACCTTCTCCCAAAACATAGCTTCAGTTATTGACGATATGGAAATTCACTTTATTGATGTAGGTCAAGGCGATTCTACATTAATAAAATGTGGCAACCAATCTATGCTCATTGATGCAGCAGATGATTCAAAGGGGACAGCCATCCAGAATTATTTAGAAAAGCAGGGAATAGAAAAATTAGATTATCTGATATTAACACACCCTGATTTAGACCACATAGGTGGTGCGCCTGTTATCATTACAAAATTTGATATTGATACAGTATTTATGTCAGATTTTAAGAAAGATAATGAAACATATAGGAAGTTGATACAATCCTTAGATGATAAGCGATTAAAATGGTCAACACCTGAGGTTGGAAGTACTTATTCATTAGGCTCAGGTACAATAACAATAATTGGTCCAAATCAAACATATGATGATCCCAATAATGCATCTGTTTCATTGCTTGTTCAGAATGGTAATCATTCTGTTATATTTACTGGAGATGCAGAAGAAACAGCAGAAGAGGATATGTTAAAGAGTGGTATCAATATTGATGCAGATATCTATCATGTTGGACATCATGGAAGCAAAACCTCCTCCAGTGAAGCCTTTTTAGATGCAATCACACCCACATATGCTATGGTTAGTTGCTTAGAGGGGAATTCCTATGGACATCCTCATGCACAGACTTTAAATAATTTGCGAGCTCGTGGAGTTCAAGTGTTTAGGACTGATGAGCAAGGAAGTCTTATAGCAACCTTAAGTGAAAATAATCTAAACTGGAATGCAGCTCCTTCTGAAACTTGGCAAGTAGGAGAACCAACACTTGCAAGTGAACCAGCAGTCGAAGAATTGGCAGTCGAGGAACCAGCAATAGAGGAACTAGTAAGTAAAACGTTAACATACATACTGAATACAAAAACTAAGAAATTCCATAATTCCAGTTGTAGTTATTTACCAACAACAAATAGAAGCGATTCTACATTAAGCCGTGAGGAAATTATAAACAATGGGTATGTTCCATGTAAGAGATGTAACCCTTAATAAAAAAGTGCAAGTTACCTTCTTGAAAAGCTAACCGTTATTTGGTTAGCTTTTCAAGAATTACCTTATTTAAGGATTATTTAATATTTGGATTGATATAGTGATTACACAAAAAGAGAGGAGGTAACAAAATGCTTTTAAATATTTTAAAAAAAGATTTAAAGCGAAAACGCACAATGAACATCATTTTATTCTTATTTATTGTGATGGCAACAACCTTTATTTCCAGCAGTGTGAACAATATTATATCAATAACAAACGCAATGAATCATTACATTGAAAAAGCGGGTATATCTGATTTATCTGTATTTGTTTTCGATAATGGGGGCAATAATGAAGGAATGGATGACTTTATATCAAACAATAATGGTGTGAATGAAGTGAAGATAGAGTACTATCCTTACATAACCGACAGTGATTTATCTTTTGAGGAAGAACGTGAATTAGATTCTATAGCACCACTAATCTTTGGCTCGGCAGAAAACTGTAATTATAAGGTATTTGATGAAAATAACAATGTAATTCAGGCTGTTGCTAATGGGGAAATGTATATGTCAGCTTCCTTTATGAACAAATTTGATTTTAGTATTGGTGATACAGTAACAATCAATAAAAATAATTATTCAAGGAAATTCACCATAACAAAAACATACAAGGATATTGTATTTAGTGCTGGAATGATTGGAGTGGATAAATTTCTTATTAGTGAAGATGATTATCAAGACATGCTCAAAAGCAGCGCATTTCCTGAATTAATTGTGTATGGAATTTATACCAACAACGTTAAAAATTTGTTTCAAGAATTAAACGAGTCTGAAGTTTCTACAGCTTTAACCTTTGATCATTCACAATTAAAAAATATGTACATAATTGATATGGTGATAGCAGGGGTAATGCTTATTGTTAGCATTTGTCTAATAGCAATTTCTATTGTGATTTTAAGATTTACAATTGTGTTTACCTTAACTGAAGAATTCCGTGAAATCGGTGTAATGAAAGCCATTGGAATAACCAACTGGAAAATCAGAGGGATTTACTGTGTGAAATATTTAGGTATGTCCATAGCAGGTGCAATTTTGGGGGCTGTTTGTGGAGTACCTTTTGGTAATTTACTTTTAAGTGAGAGTTCACAGAATATTGTAATTGAAACAAACACCAATTATCTTGTAAACATCTTATGTGGATTGATTGTTGTAGCTATCATAATGATATTTTGTTTCATTGCCACAGGAAAAATAAAGAAATTCTCACCTATTGATGCAATCAGAAATGGTTCAAATGGAGAACGCTATCATGGTAAAAATATTTTAAAATTAAATAAAACTAAAATAACTCCAATTGGGTTCTTATCTTTAAATGATATTTTCAGTGGATTAAGACGTTTTGGTGTACTTATCATCGCTTTTACCATTGGAATAATCCTTATTATTATTCCCGTGAATACATCCAACACTTTATCTAGTGATAATTTGATTTCATGGTTTAGTATGGTAAAAAGTGATGTTTATATAACCGATAACAGTATATTTGGAAGTGGAGCAGAAACCAGAGAAGACATATTTGAGAGGCTGGAAGAAATGGAAAAGAATCTTGCAGATAACAACATACCAGCAAAGGTATCTCAAGAATATCTTTTTAGTTTTATTGTATCGAAGGGTGAGAAAACTTGCAGTTCTACAGCGACACAGAACTTAAATGCAAAAGCAGAAGACTATGCTTATATATCAGGAACTCCACCACAAAACGAAAAAGAGGTTGCTATTACTCACATAATTGCAGAAAAAATTGATGCTAAAATAGGAGACACCATTTCTATTAAAATGGATGGTGAGCCAATATCCTTTGTAGTTTCAGCAATATATCAGAGTATGCTTAACATGGGTGAGGGGATTAGATTTTATCAAAACTATCCACTTGATTATTCCAATATAATGGGTATGCTGGCGATGCAAATTAGATATACTGATAATCCTACAGAGAACGTTAAACAGAAGCGAATGGAGACAATTAGAGAACTATATCCAGATATGAAGACTTTTACAGGTGGTGAATATGTTGCAGATATGATTGGTGTTTCCATTGACAGTATGATTCACTTAATTGTACTAGTAGTTCTTTGCATAAACGCTTTGGTAACAGTACTAATGGTTAAGAGCTTTATCATCAAAGAAAAGGGTGAAATTGGTATGCTAAAAGCCATAGGCTTTAATAACAACGCTCTTATAAGATGGCATACGTTACGAATTGGTATTGTGCTGATTATTTCAACAATTTTAGCTATTTTGCTTTCGAACCCATTGGGACAGATTTCAAGTGGGATGATTTTTAAAATGATGGGTGCTAGCTCCATAGAATTTGAAGTTCGTCCATTAGAGATTTATGTGATATATCCTTTGATTGTGCTTACAGTCACACTTGCTGCAAGCTTTCTAACAGCGCAACAGATTAGAAAAATTTCTGCATCTGAAACAAATAATATTGAATAGTGCGGTCGCACGCAGAAGGGAGTAATTATGACAAATGTAGTAGAAGTTAAAAATCTTTGTAAAACATATATTGTAAATAAGAGACAAAACAACGTATTAAAAAATGTAAATCTTACCATAGACGAGGGAGATATGATAGCTGTTATGGGACCCTCTGGATCAGGTAAATCTACCCTACTGTATGCCGTTTCGGGGATGGATCATATCACCTCTGGAGAAGTATATTTTAGTGAAAAGAACATTACTACCCTTAGCCCCAAAAGGCTTGCTAAGTTAAGACTGGATGATATGGGATTTATCTTTCAGCAAATGTATATGTTGAAAAATCTAACTATATTAGATAATATTATTTTACCTGCTTGTCAGTCTAAAAAAAGTAACGAGAGTCGTAAAGAGATTGTAAAGCGAGGGCTAGACTTGATGAGGAAGTTGGACATTGCTGAAATTGCAGACAATGATATTAATGAGGTTTCTGGAGGGCAGTTACAACGTGCTTGTATTTGTAGAAGTATGATGAATCGTCCTAAAATGATATTTGCAGACGAACCTACTGGTTCTTTAAATCGTAATTCATCGGATGAAGTTATGACAGAGTTGAGGAAGATTAATGAAGAAGGAACAACGGTTATGCTTGTTACCCATGATATAAAAGTTGCGGCACAAT
>CAZKGP010000030.1:0-15145 GCA_964552225.1 uncultured Acetatifactor sp. | reverse complement strand
GGACCATTATGAATGAGCAGCAGAATAAACGTAGCATTAATCAATACACAATGGGGTTATTGTTTTTGCAGCTATTAAATTATACTGATAAAGTAAACGTAGGGGAAAACCAACATGAGCAAGAGGTACTGCTGGGGATATATCGTTTTATAGAAGAAAATTATGTGGATGGGCAATTGTCCACCCTTGCAAGTCAGCTTGGATATGACTTGTATTCATTAAGCAGGCTGATAAAGAAACTAACAGGACAAACTTATACAGAGCTTGTGCAAGAAAAGAGACTTATACAAACTCAATTTTTACTTCAAAATACAAATTGGACGGTAGCTGATATTGGTATGGCAGTTGGCTATGACAATTTAAGTTATTTTCATAAAATCTTCCGCAAGAGGAATGGGATAAGCCCTAGACAATGGCGTTTAAATAATAAAATATAAATAAAATAAGGATGCAAGAGAGGACACTTTTTTAGACAAATGGTGTTCTTTTTTTAGTATAAAAATTTTGGTATGATGTAGTTAATCGTAATAATGAAAGGAGTGGGATAGTATGGGTGTAGGGCGCTATTACTTGGCGATTGATATTGGGGCATCTAGTGGACGGCATATTCTAGCACATCTAGAAAATGGAGAAATGAAGCTGGAAGAAATTCACCGTTTTCAAAATGGTATGGAAGAAAAAGAGGGAGAAAAGTGTTGGGACTATAACGCTCTTTTTCAGGAGATATTAATAGGCCTTAAAAAATGCAAGGAAATAGGAAAAATCCCTATCAGTGTAGGGGTGGATACCTGGGGTGTTGATTTTGTGCTGTTGGATGAAAACGAGAATATAATAGGCAATACAGTGGGATATAGAGATGACCGCACATTAGGCATGGATATTGAAGTATCTTCTATATTATCAGAAGAGGAGCTGTATGCTAAAACAGGAATTCAAAAAGCAATTTTTAACACCATATATCAATTCATGGCAATTAAGAAGAAGCATCCAGATTATTTAAAAAAGGCAAAGACCTTTTTGATGGTACCAGATTATTTTCACTACTTATTAAGCGGAGTGAAAACCAATGAATATACAGAAGCCTCCACCTCACAATTAATAAATCCTACTACTAAAAAGTGGGATTATGAACTAATTGAAGCATTGGGACTACCAACAAATATATTTCAACAGATTCAAATGCCAGGTACTGTTTTGGGGGAACTTACTCAAGAAATTCAAGATAAGGTTGGTTATAATTGCAAGGTGATTTTACCCCCATCTCACGATACTGGCTCTGCTGTTCTAGCAGTACCAAGCAACAATCCCAATACAGTATATATCAGTTCTGGAACATGGTCCTTAATGGGGGTGGAACGTTCTGAGGCGGATTGTTCGGCTCAAAGCAGGGCGCATAATTTTACCAATGAAGGCGGGTATGAATATCGCTTCCGTTACTTAAAGAACATTATGGGATTGTGGATGATTCAGTCTGTAAAGAAGGAACTAAAAGAGCAGAATGGATTGGACTTATCTTATGCTGAAATCTGTGATAAGGCTTCCAAGGAGACTTTTTCCTCTTTGGTAGATTGCAATGATGGACGCTTTCTTGCTCCCACCAGCATGATAAAGGAGGTACAATCGGCTTGTGCAGAAAGCGGGCAGAAAGTTCCTGAAACATATGGTGAAATTGCTGCGGTAATTTATAATAGCTTGGCAAAATGTTATAAGGATACCATTGAAGAAATACAAGAAATGACTGGGGCAAAATATGACGCTATAAATGTTGTAGGAGGCGGTGCAAATGCAGATTACTTAAATGAGCTAACGGCAAAATATACCAAATGTACTGTTTACGCAGGGCCTACAGAAGCCACTGCAATCGGCAATATTATGGTGCAAATGATTCAAAATAAGGAACTTAAGGACTTACATAGTGCTAGAGAATGTGTGTATAAGTCCTTTGCAGTAAAAACATTTAAATGGCTAAATATTATTAGGAGGAAATGATATGTCAACGAAAACAAGATATGAAGAAGCAAAAGCAATGTATGCCCAAATAGGTGTAGACACTGACAAGGTGCTAGAGCAATTAAAAAGTATTCCAATCTCTATGCATTGCTGGCAAGGTGATGATGTAGGCGGATTTGATGGAGATGGAGACTTAACAGGAGGAATACAAACGACTGGTAACTACCCTGGAAAAGCAAGGACCCCAGAGGAACTGATGGCTGATATGGATAAGGCGCTCAGTCTAATTCCTGGAAAACATAAGATTAATTTACATGCATCTTATGCTATTTTTGAAAATGGTGAGAAAGCTGACCGAGATGAGTTAGAGCCTAAACATTTTGCAAAATGGGTCACATTTGCAAAAGAAAGGGGATTGGGAATTGATTTTAACCCAACCTTTTTCTCCCATCCATTGGCAGCAGATGCTACGCTATCGTCTGAGAAGGAGGAGGTTCGTCAGTTTTGGATTCGTCACTGCCAAGCATGTCTTCGCATTAGTGAGTACATCGCAACAGAGTTAGGTATTCCCTGTGTAATGAATATTTGGATTCCAGATGGTTACAAGGATATTCCCGCAGATAGAATGGCTCCCAGAGCAAGATTAAAGGATTCTTTGGACCAGATTATTCATATGGAATATGATAAGAGGAAGGTTTATATTGCAGTTGAATCTAAGGTATTTGGGATTGGATTAGAAAGTTATACAGTGGGAAGTCATGAATTTTATATGAATTATGCAGCTAAAAATGATATTCTTTGTTTATTGGATAATGGGCACTACCATCCAACAGAAGTGGTTTCCGATAAGATTTCATCTATGCTGGCATTTTATGATAAATTAGCTCTTCACGTAACAAGAGCAGTGCGCTGGGATAGCGACCATGTAGTTCGTTTTGATGATGAAACCAAAGAAATTGCCAAAGAAATTGTGATGAATGGATTGGATAAAGTCTTTGTTGCCCTTGATTTCTTTGATGCAAGCATTAACCGCATAGCTGCTTGGGTAATCGGTATGAGAAATATGCAGAAAGCTCTTTTGAGTGCTTTGCTTACTCCCAATGCAGTATTGGCAGAGTTACAAAATGAAAGAAAATTAACAGAAGTATTTGCTCTTCAAGAAGAATATAAATTATATCCATTAGGTGATGTATGGAACTATTTCTGTGAAATTAGTAACGTACCTGAAAAAGAAGATTGGCTTAAAGATGTAAAAGAATATGAAATAGCAGTATTGAGCAAGAGAGGATAATTTTTTGTCTTTAAAATAGGGGTTGATATCACTGGTATAAGAGTGATATCAACCCCGACTATTTTTTAGTTATAAATATTTATGTCACAAGAGTCTCCATTTATTTTTATGGATTTGGTAGTTGACTCATTAAATAGTGTTTTATAGGAAGAATCCATTTTATTGCCACCAATAGAAATCTTGCCATATTTAGTAGCAACATCATAACTATAATCTTCAATAGGTGTTATTGGCTGTATTTCTATATCACCATACTTCTGTTCCATCTGTAGATTAGAAAATGCAAGTCCAGTCATAGTCATTTTAGTGGAATCGCCCTTTGTAATAATATCTTCAATAGTGCAGTTTTCCATTCTTGCAGAATCATATTTCGTATTCAAATTAAGTGTGTTAGAAGAAAGTCCAACCATAGCTACTTTTGTAGAATCTGTTTTTATAATAATTTCCTCAGCAAAACAATTTTCCATATCAAGAGAATCATATTTAGTATTCAGGTTAATTGTTTTGGAGGAAGTAACTTCATACATGGTCAATTTTGTAGAGTCTCCTTTGATATTGATGTCCTCAGCAGAAAAATCATCTATGTTAATATAACCATATTCTGTCTTGTATTCAAAGTTTCCAAACTTAGAATTGGATAAATCAAATTGTAGGGAATCACTATCCATGATTACATCACCAGCAACCTTAACGTTTTTCATTATTAAGCTTCCATACTCACTATTGTATTTCAATGTATTAAACATAGAATTTCTTAATTCAAAGTTCATACTTTTCAAATGGAAATTAGTTTCTTGAGCAACTTGAACGTTTTCCATATATAAACTGTCGTATTCTCCACTTAATGTTAATGATTCGAAAGAACAGTCTTTTATGTTGCCTTCTTCAGATGGTAATTTGATGTTGGCTGTTTCAATTTCCATATATTCCAAATCCAGAGTTCCGTAACTTGCTTTAATATCAACATTTTTAGCAGAAAAATCTTTACATGTAATTGCGCCAGAGTCTACATGCGCATTCAGAGAATCTAATTGTGTATCTTCCGGCACATAAATAGTAATAATATGATCCAAATGTTTCCCTGTTGAGGAACCAAAGATCGTAACATTAACCTTGGAATAATTTGCGGTTGTAAGGTATAGGGTATTGTTTCTTACCTCGTATTCTAAATTGGGATTCTTATTACCTGTATTATAAATATTTGTTGTATAGGAAATACCAAAGTGATCTGAAGGTACAATGGTTATATCGCTATAGTCAATGCCAATATCAATATTTGTAAAAGCATCTAAGGTATCTTCATTTTCTGTTGTAGAAATCAAGGTCAGTTGGTGGTTAGAAACATTTAAATTGATACCATGTTGATTAAAGGATAATCCGATTACTCTGCCACCCATAACATAACCAATACCATAAATAATAAGGCCTATTGCCATCATGACACAAGATATAGTAATTAATAGTTTATTTTTCGTCATTGTTTTTACCTCCTTTTTTGGCTATTTTACCGAAGAGTCCAATAGACTTATTCATTGCTGTTTTAAATGATTTGATAGAACCAATTAAAGCTAGTAAGCCAAGTCCGCCAGTAAAAAATCCCATTCCAAAGAGATTCAAGAATACGCCAATGTCTGTTCCGATTTGAGTAAAACTAACAATAATACTAACTGGACATATAATAAGTCCTGTGATGCCGACTAAAAAGAACCCAAAAATAACTAGGAAAATAGCAAGTATAACAAGAAGTACCGCCAATGCAATGACTGCAGCAACAGGTAGTGCAATAGGAGCAGCAAAAATAGATAATACACCTATCCAAATGCGGTTTAGCCCCTTCCTAATATTTTTCACAGGTTCTTCAGTGTTTGAAATAGCCAGATTTGTAATGAGCTGTTCTGCGGCAACTTCAGGTGTTCCCAAATCTTCAATGGCTTGGATTTCATTCTCTGCTCCTGCTTCTGCGAAATATTCTTCAAAATATTCTAATGCTTTTTTTAAATCTTCCTGAGGAAGATGACGAAGCTTCTTTTTTAAAGAAGTCATATATTCAACTTTATTCATACTTTTTCTCCCCTCTGAGAATTTGGTACCTTATTGGTAATTTCCTGAATGGCTTCAACATGTGCATTCCATTCTTCGCCTAGATAGATGCAATGTAGTTGGCCCGAATCTGTAAGTCTATAATATTTTCTATTTCTACCTTGATATTGCTGATCATAGGCTTCTACAAAATTATTATCAGATAGTTTCTTTAATACTGGATAAAGGGCAGAATCTTTAATATTTGATATGCTCTTCAATTGTTGGCTTATTTCATAACCATAATTATCCTCACAATTAATGATTGATAGAACTAAGTAATCAAGTAGTGGTGCAGTAAGTGGATAAATCATATGTACTCCTTTCTTTTAAAAATCAAATGTTGTATTTTATTTAAGTATATGTATTATGTAATCATATTATATGTTGTATAATATATAAAGTCAATACATATATTGAAAAAAATAATAATAAATATAAAAAGTATAAATAAGATTTTAGAAGTGCCATGTTTAAAAGGTTTTGATTGTATTAAAATCTTGAAGATACTATAATATTGTAGAAGACGAGAAGAATAAGTACAAATAAAGGAGAGATCAATGAAAAAAGTTTTGATGGGAATTTTCATAGTGCTGGGTATTGGAATCTATTATTATATAACAATACCTGCTATTAACATTCATTCGGCTGGGTTTTGGTACTTTTGGATGATAGTATTATTTGTTTTGTCATTAATATATGTAGTGCGCAAAAAATATCATGGCAAAAGTTTCAACAATTTATTTATTTTAAATGGGGAAGATGTGCTAGCTGTTTGGAAGACGAGCTGGATATTTAAAATATTAACAATATTATTAGTAGCTGTAATAATTACTTTTATTGCGGGAAGCTTTCTTTCCTCTACTTTTTTTAATGCTTCCCAATATAGAAGTTTAATTACGGTTCAGGAGAGTGTTTTTACAGAGGATATCAAAGAAGTGGATTACAGTACCATTCCTATTTTAGATAAAGAATCTGCCTCTTTGCTAGGTGATAGGAAAATGGGAAGTATGGTAGATATGGTATCTCAATTTGAGGTTACAGAAGATTATACTCAAATTAATTATCAAGGAAATCCAGTTAGGGTTACGCCTCTTAGATACGCTAGTACCATTAAATGGTTAACGAATCAGAAGGAAGGAATTCCTGCTTATATTTTAATCAATATGACCAATCAGGATACGGAATGCATTAAGCTGGATGAGGGCATAAAGTATTCTAAAGGTGAATATCTGAACCGTAATATTTACCGCCATTTAAGATTTAAGTATCCTACTTATATTTTCAGTGACCAGATTTTCTTCGAGATTGATGATGAAGGAACCCCATTTTGGGTATGCCCTGTCAAAAAATTTAATATCGGTTTATTCGGCGGTGAAACGGTAAGCAAGGTAGTTTTATGTAATGCAATTACAGGTGAATGTACCACTTATTCTATAGATGCTGTTCCACAATGGATTGATAAAGTATATTCTGCAGAACTATTGATGGATTTGTATGATTATCATGGCACTTTAGTTAATGGTTACTGGAATAGTGTTTTCTCCCAAAGAGATTGTTTGCAGTCAACTAACGGTTATAACTATATTGCATTAGATGATGACGTATGGGTATATACAGGCGTGACTTCTTTGATGGGGGATCAGGCTAACGTTGGATTTGTACTTATGAATCAAAGAACAATGGAAACCAAATATTATGAAGTGGAAGGCGCAATTGAGGATTCCGCAATGTCTTCAGCAGAAGGTCAAGTGCAGCACTTAGGCTATCGGGCAACATTCCCCCTTCTTTTAAATATTGGTAATGAGCCTACTTATTTTATGGCATTAAAGGATGAAGCTGGGTTAGTTAAAAAGTATGCAATGGTGAATGTATCTAAATACCAATGGGTTGGAATTGGTGATACCACTAAGGAATGTGAGAAAAATTATATTTCCTTACTTAATACCAATGGCATATACAGTGCAAAGGAAGAATTGTACAAAGAAAAACAAGGCGTCATTGAATTAATATCTCCTGTTGTAATTGAGGGAACCACTCATTATTATGTTTGCATAAAAGGTAGTGATGATATCTTTGATGTTAATATAGGAGAAACAGAACTATTAGACATTATTAAATATAGCGAAGGTGATAGAATTAAACTTGTTTATGAAGAAGGCTATGGATTAAATGTTGTAAAGAAAATAGAGAAATAAGAAACCACACAAAACCACATGACAAACAATTAAAATCAAGATTTTAATGTTGACTTATGTGGTTTTTGGGTCTATAATCTTAGTAAAAGCAACACAAACGATAATCGATTATTTTTAATAGGAGAATTGGAATTATGAATGAATATGAAGTAAAACAACAGATTTGCGAGATTGGCAAGAGAATTTATAACAGAAATATGGTTGCAGCCAATGATGGTAATATTTCGGTGAAATTAAATGATAATGAAATCCTATGCACACCGACTGGTGTTTCAAAGGGATTTATGACACCTGAATATATCTGTAAAGTAGACGCTAAAGGCAATGTGATTGAAGCCAATGAAGGTTTCAAACCATCTTCTGAGATTAAGATGCATATGAGAGTATATGAAAAGCGTTCAGATGTAGGAGCTGTTGTACATGCTCATCCTTCTTTTGCGACCTCCTTTGCCATTGCAGGTATTCCCCTAACACAGCCCATTATGCCAGAGGCGGTGATTGCATTAGGTACGGTTCCTATTGCTGAATACGGTACACCTTCCACAATGGAAATTCCAGATAACCTAGAAAAATATCTTCCATATTATGACGCTGTTTTGCTGGAAAGTCATGGTGCTCTAACTTGGTCGACAGATGTTTTGGCAGCATATCACAAAATGGAATCTGTAGAATTTTATGCAGAATTATTATATAAATCCAAAATGCTTGGCGGTCCTAAGGAGTTTGATAAGGCTACGGTTGAAAAGTTATATGAGATAAGACGCCAATTCAACATGCCAGGGAAACATCCAGCAAATTTAACATCCAATAGTGTTGAAAGCTGCTCAGGCTCTGTTAGTGCAGACATACCCAAACCAGTAAGTCCAGAACTCATCGCAGAAATAACCAAACAAGTTATTATACAATTAGGTTTACAATAGAATAAATTATTAAAAAGTCGCTTAACAGCGGCTTTTTTCATTATATAAAATTTTACAATATATTTACCCTACATTGATTTGTAATTTAGATGGTGCTGTTATGATGACTAAGAATTATAGATGTTTTACATTTTAGGAGGAGTTTTATATGCGTTTAAGAAAAATGAGTTCAGTACTATCGCTAGCAGCAGTAATAGCATTACTAGGTGGATGTGGAAACGCAAATATTTCCAATATAGAAAACAATGGCAAAAATGAAGTACATGCAGCTTATGATGAAAAATCAGATTGGCCTGACAAAATCATAATTGTTCAAATGCCAAATGAAAACAATCCCAATGCAGGGGAACAGCATGATGGATTTCGTAAAGCTGCGGAAGAATATCTGGGAATTGAAGTGGAAGAAATGGAAGGTACGGACTATGCAATTGGAATTGAAGCAATGAAAAGCAACAAGCTTGATGTTTTGTTAGTGAGTCCAATGAGCTATTACCAAGCCAAAAAAATGGCAGATGCGGAACCGCTGGTTACAACGTCTTCTATGGGAGAGGCACCCTACAAATCGGTGTTTATAACAAGAGCAGACAGAGATGACATTAATAACTTGGAAGATTTAAAAGATAAGACGTTTGCATTTGTAGACCCAGCTTCCTCATCAGGCTACATGTACCCAAAAACAAAATTAGTCCAATCCCTTGATCTTGATCCAGAACAATTGGAAAATCCAGACTACTTTTTTAAAACAGTAGCATATTCAGGAAAACATGATTCCAGCATTATGGGAGTTGTTATGGGTGATTACGATGCGGCAACACTTGCGTTAGGGACAATTCAACCTATGATTGATGCAGAACTCTTCGCAGAAGGTGATATCAAAATCATAGGAGAGACAGATATCATTCCCAATGCATGCTATGTTGTAAGAGGCTCCTTACCACAATCATTAAAAGATAAAATTAAAGAATTTTATTTGCAGTATGAAGATACACAATATTTTGAAACCTTTTATGGCTCGCCAGATATAAGATTTTTTGAGGCAAAAGATTCTGATTATCAAATGGTGGAAGATATGGTTAAACTACTAAAAATCGAAGAATAGTGTGAGGAGGGATTGGTTGTCTTATGAAAGATATTTTATTGTCAGTTAAAAATTTACAAAAGAGTTACGATAAAAAAACCAATGTTTTAAAAGGAATAGATGTTGAGTTTGAATGTGGAGAATTCGTTGTTATTATTGGTCCGTCGGGAGCGGGAAAATCTACCTTTATTAGATGTATTAATAGAATGATTGATCCTTCAGAAGGGGAAATCATATTTGATGGTGTACATATGGAAGAAATCAAAGGCAAAAAATTACGTCAGCAAATGTCCAATATTGGTATGATTTTTCAACATTACAATCTGATTGGAAGAGTGAATGTAATTAAAAATGTACTATATGGCAGATTAGGTAAGATTCCTTTTTGGAAAAGTATTCTTGGCCTATATCCTAAAGAGGATAAGGAAGAAGCATATCGTTTGCTATCAAAAGTGGGACTAGAGGAGCAGATGTATAAGAGAGCAGACGAATTGTCTGGCGGGCAAATGCAAAGAGTTGGTATTTGCAGAGCTATAGTACAGCAGCCAAAACTTTTGTTGGCAGATGAACCCATTGCTTCCCTAGACCCCAAATCAGCTAATGTAGTAATGGACCAAATTAGAGATATTACAGCAGAAAAGAACTTAACTTGTATTGTTAATTTACATCATGTGGATTATGCCAAAAAATATGCAAGTAGAATAATAGGAATTAAGGATGGTCTTATTGTTTTTGATGGTGCTCCATCAACATTAACAGATGAAATGATTGCTGATATCTATAAGGGAAAAGAAAGCCAAATGAAATTACAACCAAGTTCAAATATAAAAAACATAAATGAGGGGGCAATTTCTTATGTATCTTAAGGAAGACAAGGGAAAGTGGAAAATATCTGTAATTGCTTTTACAATTTGCTTGATATTAATAATGACATTTTTATATTTACAGGTAAATCCAATGACTGCTTTTATGGCATTTCCAGAATTTGTTGTATTTTTTATTAAGAACTTTTGTCCTCCTGACTTTAAAAATATAGCAACTTATATTCCTCTTATTGCAGAAACGGTATTGTTTGCAGTAGTTGGCACTTATATATCAGCGGTATTATCCTTTTTCTTTGGTTTGCTACTATCGGAAAAGACAAATAAAATTGCTCCTATCAGATTTATTGCACGTATGTTTATTTCTTTATTAAGAAACATACCTGTACTTGTGTGGGCGGCTCTTTTGGTTTACATCTTTGGTATTGGCAACATGGTAGGACTGATTGCACTTATATTTGCAACACTTGGGTTTCTGGCACGCTCTTATTCGGAATCCATAAATGAAGTAGCAGGCTCTAAACTGGAATCCTTAAAAGCAAGCGGTGCCTCTTATCTGCAAATATTGTTTCATGGTCTTGTGCCAGAATTTGTACCTGCATTGATTAACTGGACTTTGTTTTCTTTTGAAATCAATATTAGAGCTTCTGCTATTTTGGGAATGGTTGGAGCTGGTGGAATTGGAATTATGATTCAAACCAATATTCGACTTTTTAAATATCGAGAGGCATTATCCCTAATTGTTATATTAATTATCATGGTTCTTGTAACAGAATTTTTAACTAACAAAATAAGACGGATGATACGTTAGGGGGAGATTTCAATGAGCAAGCAAATTAAAATATCTACAATAAATGATAAAATAAAATCGGCTGTAATTTATACTTCTCTGATTGCTGTATTTTTGTTCAGCACAAACTCTTTGGATTTGGATATAGGCAAATTTATAAGTCGATTAGGAAACACTGGTAAAGTTGTAAAGAGACTGATGGTAGTAGATTTTCATAATATAGTCTCTATTTTAGAAGGAATGTTGTCGTCTATCTTAATCGCAATTTCTGCATTAGCAATTGGATTTATTATTTCCATCATTTGGTCCTTTTTGGCAGCAGAAAACATTACACCGAATAAAGGTTTAGCAGCGGTGATTAAAGGTGTTATTGCAATCGTTAGAGCTATTCCTGCTTTGGTATGGATATTAATGGTGGTTGCCAGCCTTGGATTTGGTAATACGGGTGGTATGGTAGGCTTAATATTTCCCACAACAGGCTACTTGACCAAATCATTTACCTCAAGTATTGAAGAACTAGGATACGATGCTATTGAAGCGCTTAAAACAACAGGTGCAAGTCGATTTATCATTATCATAAGGGCATTGATGCCAAATCTCATCAATCCTTTTATGTCTTGGACAGCGATTCGGTTGGAAGGTAATATTGCAGAATCTATTAGTTTGGGAATGGTTGGTGTAGGAGGGATTGGCAGTATGCTGACAAAAGCATTAGGTAAATATGATTACGGTAGTATTACAGCAATTATTCTTGTGATAGTAGTCACTCTATTTGCTGTGGAATTGACAGTAAATCAACTAAAAAAAGTATAAAAAATTTTTACACGGGAATTTGTGCCTGCCACTCAAAGTTTGCAGGTACTGGAAAGGTATAGGTATTATATATGAATACAAGTTATTTCGTGCGTTTGCCTTTGGTAAATGCCTATAATGTAAGAGATTTAGGAGGATATTCCACCAGTATAGGGAGATTTACCAAAGGTCATGCCTTTGTTAGAGCAGATGACCCTTGTAATTTAGAAGAAGAGGATATCAATTTTTTACTGGATTATGGGATAAAGGCAATTGTGGATTTAAGAAGTGAAGAGGAGTTACAAAGGAGTCCCAATCCATTTGCCACCAATCGGCATGTGGACTATATTAATATTCCCCTTATGATAGACTCTATTGATGATGTAACCAAAATCAGTTCATTAAATCCCACTGGTTTTTTAACTTCATTTTATATAGACATTATTAAAAAGGCAAAGAATAGTATAAAAAAAATTTTTACATTTTATGGGGAACATGCAGATGGTGGTGTAATGTACCATTGTGCAGCTGGTAAAGATAGAACGGGAATCATTTCCATGCTCTTGCTTGGATTGGTGGGTGTAGACAAGTATGATATTATTTCAAACTATGAAATAACCTATACAAATCTACGTCGCAATCCTAATTTTATGAATAATTTGGACAATTATAATGTTCCTATGGATCTTATGTATTCCAAAGATAATTATATTGAGCCCCTGATTGATTATATAATAGAAGAGTATGGAGATTTTCATTCTTATTTATTATCTTGTGGAATATTAGAAGAAAACCTTTGTAAAATAAAAACAATGCTGACAAACTAATTGATCTTCAAAAATACATTTTCCATATCCTCTGGGATGGGAGCAGTAAACTCTAACTTTTCTCCAGTTATGGGATGAGCAAAACTTAGTCTATAAGAATGTAATGCTTGCCGCTGAATTAACTCTGTTTCAGGATTGTATAAAAAATCTCCAATAAGAGGATAACCTAAATATTTCATATGTACACGAATCTGATGGGTACGACCTGTTTCTAATTGAAGAGAAACTAGGCTGTATCCTTTCTTGCATGTAATTGTTTGATAATGAGTAATGGCATCCTCGCCGTTTTCCCAGTCTACTATCCGCTCAATCATAGAATCAGCTTTGCGGGCAATGGGAGCATTGATAGTACCGTTCTTAGGTTGAGGACTGTCTTTTACAATGGCAAGGTATTCTCTATGTATTTCACGCTTTGCCACCATGGTAGATAGAATGCCAGCGCTAACCATATGCTTGGCTATTATTGTTAAGCCTGAGGTATCTCTATCCAAACGATTTACACAGCGAAAAATAAAGGGTTTTCCCTGCTCCTCAAAATACCATGCCAATCCATTGGCAAGAGAGTTTTCATAATGATTAAGAGATGGGTGGATAGGCATACCAGCTGGTTTGTTCATAACTAAAATATCCTCGTCCTCATATACAATAGTAAGAGGAAGGAGGATGGGTGGGATTTTATCTGAAGAAGATTCTTCTTGAATATGTATGGTGAGAACATCATTTTCTAGAAGTTTGTGATTCACATAAACCCATTTATTATTTACCAAAATGCTTTCAGGCATTTTCTTAAGCTGGACTATATTTTGTCTAGAATAATTACGAGATTTTAAATATTGGCTGACAGTTGTATTGCTGTCAGCCGAGGTTATCTTATATTGAATGATTCGGTTCATCGTGGATTTGAATCCTTTCTAGATTGAAATATTTTTCTATTACGAAAAAATAAAAATATAGAAAATAGTAAAGTAAAGCCCTCTGATAGAAGTGGAGTCCACCAAATGCCTGAGCCATTAAAAATAGCAGTCAAAGTGAATAGGCATATAGATAAGACAACTAAGCTTCTGCTAAGGGAAATAATAGTTGCAGAAATGGGATGCTCCACAGCAGTAAAGTAACCACTAATAACTATATTATAACCTGCCAATAAAAAGGACAAAGCAAAAATCCGTAATGTTTGAATAGAATACAATCTTAACTCAACCATATCTGCTGAGATAAAGATAGAAACAATACCTTTGGCAAATAATATACAAGCACCTGTAAACAAAGTGGAGATAACAATATTTGCAGCCAGGCCATATTTGAACAGCTTCCGGCATCTTTGTATAAGGCCTTTCCCGTAATAATAGCTGACCAAAGGCTGAAAACCCTGTGCAATACCAACCATAGACATAATAATAATTGAGTTTACGTAAGAAATAATTGTATAACTTACTAATGCATCCTCAGAAAGATAACGTAAAATGGCTTGGTTAAATAGGAAGATAATAACCCCTGTAGACATCTCTGTAATTCCTGAAGGAAGTCCATTTTTGAACTCTCTCCATACTAAGGGTAAATCCAACTTAAAACGGACAAATTTAATGGTACTTTTTTTACTTAAAAAATGCATAATATAAAGTGAAATAGATACTACATGAGCAAGCCCTGTAGCTAAGGCTGCGCCGCTGATTCCCATGTTCCATTTCATAACCATAAAGTAATCCAATACAACATTTAACAAGGAACCAGTGACTACAATTACAGTTGCTTTTTTGGGGAAACCATCTGTTTTTAATAAGGTTTCAAAAGAGTATGCTAATATTAATAACACAGAAAATGGTGCCAGTGTACCAATATAATCCTTCACATAATCAATAGTTAAATCGGTTGCTCCTAAAAATCTTGCGATACTGTCAAGATTGGTAAGAACCAGTGCCGTAATAATAAATGAAAAAATTGTAAGCAAGACTATATTTTGGGTAAAAACTTCATTTGCCCTTTTTTTATCCTTGGCACCCAATGAAATAGCCACTACAGTAGAGGTCCCTACCGCAAAAAGAATAGAGATAGAATATAACCCCATAACAAATGGCATAGAAATATTTACTGCAGTAAGTGCCACTTCTGATACACCTTTTGCCACAAAAATACCGTCTACCATAGTATATAATGCGAATACCCATTGAGCGATTATTGATGGAACTATAAATTTTAGGAAGTCCCTCTTTAAAGAGGTTCCTTCTAATTTCATATTAAACACCATACCTTTCCAATACCTTTTATCCAAAGTTCATTTCTTGTATAGTATTATAAACCTTGTTATAATACTAAGGTCAACTAATATTTAGAGAGAAGAAAACATATGAAACTATACTATAGAATAGGCGAAATTGCAAAATTATATAACATCGGAACAG
>CAZKGP010000029.1:0-15740 GCA_964552225.1 uncultured Acetatifactor sp. | reverse complement strand
AAAATACTGGAAATATGAGAAAAATCAAGATTTTATTTGTTTGCCACGGCAACATATGCAGATCACCAATGGCAGAATTCGTAATGAAGGATTTAGTTGAGAAGCAGGGGATGAGTGACCAATTTTATATAGCATCAGCTGCTACTAGTACCGAGGAAATAGGGAATCCAGTGCACCCTGGAACTCGTAATAGATTAAAAAAAGAGGGTATTCATACTGAGGGGAAGTATGCAGTTCGACTGACAAAGGCAGATTATCAAGCTTACGATTATTTGATTGGGATGGACAAGTATAATATTCGCAATATGGAGCGTATCGTTGGTGGCGATATAGAGAATAAAATCAGCCTTTTACTTGCATTTGCAGGTCAAAATAGAGAGATAGCAGACCCTTGGTATACAGGTGATTTTGATGAGACTTATGCAGATGTGTTGGAAGGCTGTAAAGCGCTATTATCTTCGATTATATAAGTATAACCTCAGTTATATACGATTATTGTAAAATAATGGAAATGATAAAATATAGTAATTTATTTATTGTTATGATATAATGTAAAAAGTTGTAATAATACAATGAATTATATTATTTTTATCATATTATTTTATAGTAAGAGGGAAGATGTTGAATAGTAAAACAGGGGAATCTAAACTAGCAAAAAATCTTAATAAAGTAGTCACCTTTTTTCGGGGAATAAGGCAATCAAGACATAGAGTTAATACACGTATGGAAGGTAAGTATTCTTCTACATTAATAGCCCTAGTGGCCACCGCAGTAGCTTCAATTATAATGATTATTATGTTGTTTATACCTAATTATCTTGGAGTGGCTGATGATGGCTCTATTTCTCGTGTTATGAAATCAGCAGGTGTTTACTACATCCAGACAGAGGTTTCTGATATTTATAATAACTATTTTGTAAAGGAATACTCCAACGTATTAAGCGGTTATGAGGTAAAGGATACCTATTTTAACAGTCAGGTAGTGATTGTTAAGGCAGCAGTTTTATTGGATGATTTGATTACTAAGGATAAATTTTTTGATATTAGATTTCTTGCATTAATATATGGGTGTCTTTATGTACCTGCATTTTATCTACTTGTGAAGCAGGCCTGTATGCGGGTTGAAAAATTCTCAGAAGGTGTTGTGATAGCATTTGTGGGTACTTTAATGTTCTCAGATGTTGCATATCTTACATATTTTAATTCCTTTTATCCGGAGGCAATGTGGTTTATCAGCCTTATGTATTGCTTAGCGGCGGCTTTATCCTTTCAAACAAGCCGAAGCAGCTTTAGGGATTTGGGGAGTTTATTTTTGATTGTTATTGCAGGTACTGTGTTAACAACTTCACGAAAGCAGACCGCAATTATTGGAATATTGCTTGGGGTATTTTGTTTAAAATTACTATATACCAGAAGACATTGGTTTTGGGGTGTTTTTTGTGTAATGGCCGCATTCTTTTTAACTTTCTTATCTATTACATGTCTGATTAATATGAACTCTGATTTTACTGAAACGTCTAAGTTTCATGCTATGACCAGAGGTGTATTATTTGAATCAGATAATCCAGCCGAGACACTTTCAGAATTTGGAATTGATTCTTCCTACGAGATGCTAACAGATGTTTCTACATATGATTATTTGCCATTGGTTCAAGCCAGTGATATTGTGTTGCAAAAAGATTTTTTGGACAAATATACAATAGTTGATATTGCTACATATTACGTAAGGCATCCGGGTTCTTTTTTTCGTATGTGTGATGTTGCAATTAAATCCTGTTATGGAATACGAAGAGAGTACTGCGGTAATTATGAAGCCAGTGTTGGAATGCCTGCCAGAGCAAAAAGCATATTTGGGAGTATATGGAGTACATTTAAAAACAATTCCTTACCAAAAACCATTGGATTTCTAATTGTTTTGGTTGTAGCTATTATTATGCTGTTTGGGAAAGGATATTCCATTAGACTGACGGAGGACAGAAGAAGCACTGTCTTCATAGATATGATGATGGTAGTCTTGTTAATTTGTCTGTCTCAGGCAGCAGTGACAATTATTAATAGTGGTGATGCAGAAATGGTAAAACATTGTTTTTTAATAAGTTTTGGTATTGATATTATGATTTATTTTGTTTTTGCAGAGATAGTACACAAGATAAATATCTTCTAAATTATAGATGGGGAATAGATTTGAAAGGAGTAAAGAAAGTATGGTAAAAAAGAGAACTACTGGATATTTAATGCAAGATATAGGATTGGTCGCATTGTTATTTTGCATCGGGGTAATGGCAGTTACAGTTGGAAATGGAGGAGAAAAGTATTTGTTAGAATTTATCAGCATGCTGATGATTACATTTCTTGCAATATTACTAACTGGGTTCAAATTAAATAGTTTGGGAGTTGTTGCAGCAGGATTTTCTATACTTGGATATACTGCATATAAACTTTATAATTTCTTTGCTTTTGCTACGAAAATTGAGCCTCTTTGTTATGTATGGGTTGTTTTCCCGATTCTTTCTGTAGCATCCATGTTGATATTTGTATATGGCAATAGGCAGACGGAATTAGAAAACGATGTGCTCAAAGAGCAAGTAGAAGAGCTAGTTATGATTAATTCCTTGACAGGTTTATACAATCTGAGAAGTTTATACAATGACTTAAGAAAACAAATTGCCTATGCTGAAAGAAATCATATGACAGTCTGCCTTATGATAGTAAAACTCCGCTATGAACAGGAACTTAGAAAGATAATGTCAAGATCTCACTATGAAGCAATGCTGCAGAGAATGGCTAATATGGTAGTGGATGCCGTACGTGTGGAGGATAGAACATATTCTTTGGATAATCACGGCGGTGTAGGGATTATTTTAACCTGTGATTTGGCTGGAAGTGAGTTTGCTAGGAAGAGAATAAAAACTAAAATTGAGGATAAAGAAGCATTTAAAGATATTGCTGATACAGGAATCATGATTGAGGTAAGAATTGCCTGCTTGGAATATGACAAAGAAGAGTTTGGAAATGATATGATGACCTTTAAACAGAAAGTGGAGAATGAATTGCAATATGATGTTTAAAAGATGGAAGGAAGCTTTATGGTTTCTGATTTATACAGCATTTTGCTTTATGATATGTTGCACTAAAGTATGTGCGGCAGAAACGGAAGAACTTCCTAAAAGTGACATTTTAATAATGTATTCCGATGGTATTTCAGATGAGGATAAGTCAAATGTAATGACGCTGGTAGAGGAATTAACTTACCAAAGCTTTAAAGTTACATTTGCCCCTGTATCAGACTGCTTGGGACGCTTAGATGGATTTTCCTATATTATTTGCTATAAAATAGAGCGGTTTCCAGAGACTATTATTGATGAACTGTACCAAAGAGAAGTGGAAGATAATGATTTCAATATAATGTTTATTGGGAATGAATTCTTACATACCTATTTAGATGATACAGGTAGGCATGACGAATACATATATTCTACAGATAAAGTAGGGAAGGCAGAATATGCTTTCGGCAATCAAAAGCAAATAGAAAGTTTGGTAAAGGAAGAAGCTTTTTTGTTTCTGACAGGAGAACTGGATTATAGATCAGGGAGTTTGGATGTAGAAGCAATTGAAGGTTATTTTTGTGGCAAAAAAGAAGCTTTATATCATATACCGATTACAGATTTAAGGGAAAATATGATTCGGGCAGCAGTATCCAGAGAAATATCTTTATGGAAATGGCCGTATAATGGAGAACCCCATGCTTATGCACAGTATATGGTATTAAATAAAGTTTATCCATTTCAAGACCCAGATAAAATACTTGCCTTTGTAAATTATATGATTGAACGAAAGCAACCCTTTGTCATTACGGTAATGCCTGTTTATAACAATGGCAATTATCCAGCTATGCAGCATTTCTGTGAGGTACTTAGATACGCCCAGGCAAATGGTGGTGTCATACTGTTGCATAGTCCAATTAATCAGATGACAGAATTTGATGTTGAACTAGTAAATGATTATATGACAATGGCAATTAGTACTTATACAGAACAAGGTGTGTATCCAATGGGGATACAGGTCCCTGCAAACTGGATGTTTCATAACAAGGCTATAGAGATTATGAGTCGGTTCAGAACTGTTATGGTAGAGGATGATATAGATACTTATATTAACTTGGAGAAAGATATCAACACTAATACAGTATATAAGGATGGTCATCAATGGATAGCTCCAGTCATTAAGCTAGATGGAAGTGGTACAAGTTATCTTAAAACATATTCTACAGCGGTGTATTTTGATATATCAGAGGATATGGATTCTATAGAACGTAAAGTTCAGGCATGTATTTCATCAGAAGTACCGATGAAAAGTTTATGGGACATTGAACACAGCTTTTGGACTGATGAAGATTTGATGAGCTATAAGAATCATATCATTTTGATCAATGGTAAGCCAGTAGATAAAACATTTACAGCAACAGAATATGATGAAAATTTTAAGTATCATCGTAATATGTTAAAACGATTTTCAAAGGATTTATCTTCCGGAAATAGAAAATTGATTGTGGTGGTAGTAATAGTAGCAACTATATTCTTAGCTTTTATATTAGTGGCAAGATATAGAAATAAACAACGTTTTCTAATAAAGGAGGATCCTGATTCTAACTAGAAAAAGGAAGGGAGCAACTAAATTATGTCATTGGCGGATATTCTGTCCTTGTATTCTATTATTGCCATATGGGGATTGATGTTTATAAATATATTTTTATCCATTGGTGGTTTTATCTATATGTTAAAGGTGAATAAGACTGATGGGCACTTGCCGTTAAAGGAATACCCCATGGTTACGGTTATGGTGCCTGCTCATAATGAAAGCATTGTCATTCAAAAAACAGTACTTGCGCTCTTGAATTTTGACTATCCAAAGGATAGATATGAAATCATAGTCATTAATGATAATTCAACAGATAATTCAGCAGAAGTACTATGTGGGATTCAAGTAAAATATCCAGAGCGTAAAATAATCGTTCTGAATACAGATAACATAAAGGGTGGAAAAGGAAAGTCTAATGCATTAAATATTGCATTGTCTGTGGCAAGTGGAACGGTTCTTGCCATTTATGATGCTGATAATACTCCAGCACCTGATGCTCTTAGTATTTTAGTAGAAAATTTAATGTCTGATGATAAACTAGGTGCAGTAATTGGCAAATTTAGAACCAGAAATAGAAATGCCTCCTTATTGACTAGATTCGTCAATATTGAAACGCTTGCGTATCAGTGCATGAATCAGGCAGGAAGATATTATTTTTTAAAATTATGTACCATACCTGGCACAAATTTTGTAATTAGAAGAAGTATTATTGATCAGATGGGGGGCTGGGATACCAAGGCCTTATCGGAGGATACGGAGATTAGTTTTCGTATATACCGTATGGGTTACTATATAAAATTTATGCCTCTAGCGGTTACATGGGAGCAGGAACCACAGAAACTGAAACAATGGTTTAAACAGCGAACTAGATGGGCGAAAGGAAATATTTATGTTTTGATTAAAAACTTTAAATATGCTTTTGACAAAGAAGCGGGACCTATGCGGTTAGATGTACTTTATTATGCCTTGGTATATGTTTTGATGCTAACCTCATTGATTTGTTCAGATGCCATTTTCCTATTGGGAATTTTAGGATTGTGTCACGTTACACTAGGTGGATTTTCAACACTCTTGTGGGGAATGGCAATTTTACTATTCGTATTAAATGTGTTGATAACACTTTCTGTAGAAAAAAATGAATTTAACTTTGAAAGTGGTATGTTAATTTTACTGATGCTCTTTACCTATTCAAAAATGTGGGTTTTAGTAGTAATCAATGCTCTTATTTTAAGTGCTCAAGATAAAATTTATAATAAAGAAGTAGTGTGGGATAAAACAGAGCGATTTGAAGAAATAAGCAATAACAAGAAAAAGAAGAAAAGATAAAAGGAAAAGATAGGAGTATTGTTATGAAAAAATTAAGGGGAATGAAAGAAATTGTACTAATGCTTATGATGGCATTTGCATTCAGTTTGATACCTGCTAATTCAGCCATAGCTGTAGAATCCCAAAACGTAGAGGAGGCCTCAAGGGAAGATTCTATTGTGTCTATTCTTTCAGCTAATCCAGAGGATGCAAGTGACCCTGTTCGTATAAAGCCAGATTACCCTAGTACCACCTATTCCAAGGATATTTTTTACAATCAAACAACCTTACAGGGAATATTTTCAAGTAATGAATTGTTTTTCTATATACCTGAGTATTGGGATACGAAATACATATACGTGGAGATTCAATATGATGTCAGTGAATTGATTCGGAGCATTGCGTCTTCTATGACTTTTTCTGTAAATAACGTTCCCATATGTTCGTATCGGGTTACATATGAAGAGGGAAATACACAAATATGTTATTTGGAAATTCCTATGGAATCGGTGAATCAAGGTTATAATTCATTGTCAATTTCTACATATGCAAGATTATATGACGAAGATGGCTGTATCGATGATTTCTCTAATGCAAACTGGTTAAGCATAGCTGATACTTCTTATATCAAATGTGGTTATGAGATATTAGACCATGGACAGAAGATTTCGTATTACCCATATCCCTTTATGTCAACAACAGAAGAAACTGGGAAAGGGCTTACTATAGCAGTTTCAGATGGGGCAACAAATGGAGAATTGGCAGCAGCAATGAATTTAATGGCTGATTTAAGCTCAGAAACTGGGGCTCAAAATAATATACAGATGTGTCTATTATCAGATATACCATCAACGAATTATGATAGGTTGGTATTGGTTTCAAACTATAATAACTTACCACAGGAATACCAAGCAAAGGTAGGGAATACATCGGATTTGGAAAATCACGCAATTGTTTCGTTTACAGATGACAATAAGGGGAATCCCATGCTACTGGTTACATCAACAAATGATGATTGTCTTTTAGAAGCAGCTTATATGCTAATGGATGAAAATCGTGTTTCTCAGGAAAAAGATAGTGTTGCTAGGGTTAATCTTGGAAGTGCAGATATTGCAATAAATAGTACCAAATTAAGTCAAATGGTAGCTGGTAATTATACAGTGGGGGATATTATTGGAAGTGGCTTAACTTTTGTTGGACCATTCCATCAAGAGCAATACATATACCTTCCCTTTTCAGAGGATTATTTTCTTTCAGATGCAGGTAAGGTTACATTAAAGTTTAGATATAGTGAGAATTTGGACTTTAGTCGCTCTCTAATCAGTGTATATTGGGGAGATATACCGATTGCAAGTAAAAAATTAGAAAAAGACAAAGCTAGTGGAGACGAATTAACCTTTTCTATGCCTCCTGACGTAGTGGGAACGACAACAGGAGCAATTCGAATTGCATTTGATTTAGAAATGTATGAATTTATATGTACACCAAGACAAGAACAAATGCCCTGGGCTTATATTTCACATGAATCTGTTTTATATCTTCCTGCAACAGCTGGAATCGTATTAACCTTTGACTTAAAGCCATCGCCTTTCCGTATAGATGGGAAATTTAATGATATGATGTTTGTTATTTCAGATCAACCAACAACAGGTGAATTGAATTTATATGCCCAAATTATAGGAATGTATGGAGAAGGCGTTAATCCCTACGGTACCTTTTATGTGAAAAGAGCAAGTGAATTTAATGAAAAAGATGCAGATTATAATATTATTACAGTAGGAAACTATAACAATAATGTATTAATAAAGTTATTAAATGATCATTTATATTTCCCTTATAGTGAAGATGGAACAAGTTTTATGAGTAATGAACAGCTTATTCTTTCAGACAATTATGCAAAGAAAATTGCCATTATGCAGTTAATGGAATCACCTTTTGCTACAAACCGAGGGATTTTGGCAGTTACTGGTTCCGCAGACCAATCGTTATCTTATGTAGATGAATTTATGAGAGATCACAAGAAACGATTTAGTCTAACGAGAGATTGTGTTGTTATAGATGAAGATTTAGATATTAAGGCGTTTCAATTTATCACAAATTTAGCAGATATTGACCAACCTGGTCTAGTGGGTAGTTTAACACAGAATAAGCAATCTTTAATTTTTACAGTAGTAGCGACTTCTGTTATGTTAATGCTACTGATAGCTGTATCTATTATGCTGATTCGTATTAAAATGTATCATAAGAAAAAGGAAGACCAATAATATGAAAAAATTAATGGTAGTTTTTGGTACAAGACCGGAAGCTATTAAAATGTGTCCTTTAGTACAAGAACTAAAAAAGGAAAAGGAATTTCAAACAATTGTATGCGTTACTGGGCAGCATAAACAGATGTTAGAACAGGTTCTTCGTGCTTTTTCAATTACACCTGATTATGACCTTGCAGTAATGAAGGAAAGACAGACCTTGTTTGATGTGACAACAAATGTGCTAGATGGAATGAAGGAAGTTCTAGAAAAGGAGCAGCCAGACCTTGTGCTGGTGCATGGTGATACTTCCACCACCTTTGTAACGGGATTGGCCGCCTTTTATTTGGAAATACCTGTAGGACACGTGGAAGCGGGGCTTAGAACGTATGATTTGAAAGCCCCTTTTCCAGAGGAATTTAATAGGCAAGGAGTTGGAATTTTTGCCTCCTATCATTTCTCACCTACGGAAAAAGCTAGAGATAATCTATTAAAAGAGGGAAAGAAGGCAGACACTATTTATGTGACTGGCAATACTGTAATAGATGCGTTGCAAACGACGGTAAAGGAACATTACACCCATCCCGTTTTGGAGTGGGCCAAAGGTTCCCGGCTAGTAATGTTAACGGCACATAGGAGGGAAAACCTTGGAGAACCCCTATATGATATATTCAAAGGCATTAAGCAGGTGTTAGATGAAGTAAAAGATGTAAAGGTAGTTTATCCCATTCATATGAATCCAGTGGTACGTAAGACCGCACAAGAAGTGTTTGGTAATCATGAAAGAATGAGGATAATAGAACCCCTAGAAGTATTAGATTTTCACAATTTTATGAGTCGCTCCTATTTAATATTAACAGATAGCGGAGGGATTCAGGAAGAAGCTCCAGCTCTTGGCAAACCAGTACTTGTTATGAGAAACACAACAGAGAGACCTGAAGGTGTAGCGGCTGGAACGTTAAAACTAGTTGGTACAGACAGTCAAGTAATCCATGAGGAATTTTATAAGCTGCTTACAGATAAATCAGCGTATGAATCTATGAGTAAGGCCTCAAATCCTTATGGAGATGGTACGGCATGTAGACAGATAGCGAACATTTTGCGGGAAAACCTAATGTAAGCACACCAGTCAACTTATTAAAAAACTAGATGTATGGATGGAAACATGAAGAAAAAAGAATTTAAAATAAATTTTATAAATTATATTAGAAATAATCAACAACTTATTTCAGGTTTTGTTGCCCTCTTAGCTACGGTAATTATTGCTTCAGTATTATTTGCTAATACATCAGTAGGGGTAGTTGATTATGGGGAATACACACAAACGTTGTATGATATGGGACTTTCTTATACAGATGAGGTTTTGACAGATGGTGAAAGTCTTTATTTTACCAGAGTAATAGAGGAGTATAAGATTACAGAGATAAAGATTTTACAAATGTTGCAGCTAGAAAGCTCTCAGTCCTTAATCTATCCAGTTTCAGCAATTGGCATCTTGTGTAAAATATTAGGCATTCACTTTTCTACTAAATATTTGGCAATTTTATTCTCGGCAATTACAATTTTCTGTATTTATTCAATTACGAAGATTGCTTATTGTTATTTGAGGGAGAAGGCTGGGGCAATTGGAATCTTATGTTGTCTTGTGCTTTTATGTGGTAATTATATTATTTACTTTAATTCACTTTATCGTAATGGTATTTATTTTGTAAGTTTAATTTCTTTTTTTACAATTTTATTACATATAGTAACCCAAAAGGGAGAAGGACAGTACAAAACTGTATATTTATTATTGTTTGTTTCCCTTTTACTTTTAAATGCCAAAGAAACAACGTTTGTCTACCTTCCTATTGTAGGGATAGCCAATATATGGGCAATATTCTATTGTAGGCCAAAGAAAGAAACGCGGAATTTATATTTTTTAATAACGGGACTTTTGTTAGTGTTTGTAGTTAGAAGTAATATTCTTTATACAATGGAAAACAAGGTTCTATTTTCCGATGCTCAAATGTATCATAGTTTTTTTGCAGGGGCATTTATGGAAAGTGAGAACCAAGAAGAGCTATTGTCTCAACTAGGACTGGACACTTCATTGAAAGATGATATCGGGAAAAATGTTTATTTAGCACCTGAAAATTATGTCCTCTCACCTAATTCACAAGAAGCAGTGGAAGAAATTTATGCTCATTTGGATTATCAAAAATTAATTCAATTATATCTGAAGCACCCAGACCTATATAGAAACGTCTTAAAAACAACAGCTCAAAATGTTAAGGGAATTGATGCATCAAAGTTTCTTTACATAGACAATAATGGAACAGACAAACAAGGGGTTGAGCGTTTTGTATGGTGGCAATGGATTCGTAATTTGATTGTTCCAGACAGTCTTCTGGGATATGCACTGTCTATGGGAATTAGTCTACTTGTATTATTATTTTTAACAAATAAGTATAGAAAAGATAGTGAGAAACGTTCCTTTTTATTTGTATGTTTTATACTATGTGCCTTTGTAATTGTTCAATTTGCAACCATATTTGGGTGGCAGGGATATGCTGATAAAATAGCAAATGCATATTATTTTATTTCACCCTTTGATATTTTTATGATTATTCAATTTGGATTTATCTTGAAATTATGGACGATTTGCAGACACCCCAAAATAGAAGAAGAGGAAGCGCTGTTTCTTCCAAACCCTATAAGGAGAGTATGTAGTAAGGCTTTATCAAATGGTAGAACGTTTTTACAGAAGAATGTGTTGGATATTCCTAATAGAGCTGCTTTTTTATTTTTAAGCTTATCAATAGTTGTTGTGTTTGGCGTATTGTTTTTCCCAAATCGGATTGGGGCTTATAATAATGGTGATTTTGGACGTATGATGACAGCAATGAATATTCAATATACAGCAGAGGATTGGGAAAATGTAGATGAACTTTCTTTGACTAAAGTAGTGGAAAAGTACGATTGGGAAGAGAATTATGATTATTCTAAAATAATGCCGTATAATGCTGACTTATCTCAGATATGGTTTTCTGTACCACTTAAAATCATTGATAATGTGATAGGACTTCAATTTTCTACAGTGTATGTGACCATTATGTACGCAATATTAATTGTAATTTGTATGTTCTTTATTATGCAGGTGCTCTTTCGCAGATTTGGCAGAAAATGCTTATGGTTTGGAGTGGCTATGATTTTTGTATTATTAGATCAAGTTAATTTAGGTTGGTTAAACTCTCTTTTTGGAGAAGGGATTGCCTTTGTTTCTTTATTGATGGTGATAGCAAGTATGCTTAAAATTGCAGATATGGAACGTAGAAGCTGTAGATGGTCATTTTTATTTATGTTTTTTTCCATTATAATTTTCATTGGTGCAAAGGCGCAATTTACAATTACCACACCTCTTCTTTTGCTTGGTGCAGTGATTTTATTTATTTATCATAGACCTATCAATTTAAAGAAAAATATTGTATATTTTGCCTTGTTTCTATTTGGGAGTATATGGATTACTGCTAGTGCCATTGGGGTTTACAAGGTGAATGAAAACATTTCCTCACCAGATACCACTTATCAGGCTATCTTTTATGGGTTGCTTATGATTGTTGATAACCCGGAAGAAACCCTTGAGGAATTGGGATTGGACCCAAGAATGGCAGTAGATACAGGAAAACATGCATACTTAGATAAATCAGAATATTTTTGTCCGCCTAGAACAGAGCAGGCAGAAGAAATGCTGTATAGTAAAATATCAACCGTTGATCTTTTAATTTATTATATAAAGCATCCTAAACTTCTTTATACTATGATGGAAAATTCGGCTCAGGCAGCAGCTAAGGATATGCCTAATTTTATATTAAATGTTGGAGAGAAGACTACAGAGCCCCATGAAACAGTTAGGAAATTTGACATTTGGGGGAGAGTGCGTTCCTATGTAATATGCAATCATTTTTGGCAATTATTTTTAATATATCTGTTGGAGCTTATTTTAATAGTAAAATTCCTAAAAAATAAGATAAATTGCGGAAAAGATAAACTTTTTATTATAGTTTTGCTTATGGTATCTGCAATAGGCGTTTTGCAATATCCTTTGACTAGTATAGGCAACGGTTTTGCTGATAATACAAAGCAGTTATATATTTTCCGAGTTACATTTGATATAACAGTCTTTGCAGGAATTTATTTGCTTTTTCCTTATATTAAAGAGCGCATTCTTGCAATGCTGAGGAGGTTACATAATGAGTCTTAAGAAAAATTGGTTTTATTATATTTCTATGTCAATTGCAATGATTGGTATGCTTTATATTATCGTATGTGGTTTGGGGACATTAGGAGAGGGGCAGGAGTATCCTTATATTCCAAAGGGGTTGCTTTTAATAGGAATTTTCTCTACTTGGATGATTGCTACCTTAGCAACTAGATTCATTGTAAAAGTTAAGATGACAAGTAAAATAAACATATCCTTTCAATATATGAAATATGCAGAAATTGTTTTTATCATTTTGATATTAGCTGTCGCTGTGATTGTACGAATCATTGTACTAAATGAATTTCCAATGAAGCCGGAATCAGACTATAAAACATATTATGAAATTGCAGAGCTGTTATTTAAAGGAACGATTCAAAAGGAGGGAAAAGGCTATTGTGATTATGTAGCCATGTTTCCCCATGTTATGGGTTACTGTTATATTTTAAAAACACTATTTACATTTACAGGAGTAAGTGTTGCCGCTGGTCAGTACTTAAATCTAGTTTTCTCTATTGCATCGATTCTATTGACATATAAAATTGCAAGAAAATTAGGTGGAAAACTGTCAGGAATCATTGCCCTTGTATTATGTGCATTTTGGCCTTCACAAGTGTTGTATATTACAATGCTTTCTGCAGAATATAGTTTTACATTTTTCTTGCTTTTATGTATTTGGATTTTTATTTCATTGGTGAAGGATTATGATGGAAATACAAGAAAATCAGTACAAGGAATTATATTACATTTACTACTTGGGGTGTTAATTGCTATTACATCAGCAATTCGTCCTATGGCACTTATTTTTTTAATTGCCATTTTAATTGCCATTTTTCCACAAAAAATGAAATTGCCCATCATGCCGAAAAATAATATACCATTGACTATTCGAGTGCTGGAAAAGGGATGGGTTCGTTGCTTGCTTATCTTAGTACCTTATATAATTATTTCAGGTGTTATTACTACTAATATAGAGCTTACCGTTGATAGGACTTTGCCTTCAGCAAGCACCTCTTTTGGATATAATCTACTAGTTGGTTTGAATACCGATTCCAAGGGTGGTTGGAATGATGAGGATGCAGCACTTTTGTATTCAAGTATGGAAGAAACAGGTTCTGCATCACAAGCACATATTACTTGTCGTGATCTTGCATTTCAAAGATTAGTAAGTAATCCAAAAGGAATCTTTAATCTTTTTATCAATAAATATGAATTGTTGTGGGGAAATGATGATTATGGAGCTACTTGGAATATTTCATTTCTCGATGAGCAAGGCAATTTGACAGAGGAAAGAAGTGATTTCTTATATAATATAAGAGACATAAATAATATTTTATACGTTATAATAGCATTTTTTGCATTATTAGCACTTATTTATTTATGGAAAACAGATGGAAATTATGCCTATATTCTTGTGCTGATTTTTCTTGGTACGGCAGCAATGCATTTATTTGTGGAAAGCCAGAACCGGTATCATTATTTTGTTTTACAAATATTTATGATATTGGCAGGAATGGGAGTTCAGCTTATGTACCAAGATGCGAAGATACAAGAGGTACAAATGAGTAAACGACAATTGGCTGAGAAAGCGCAACAAATAGCAGAAGATAAGATTATGGACGCTTACAAAAGGGAGGAAAAAGTGATTGAGGCCCTTAGAGCGGAAGCGTTTTCCAATGTATTTGATATGCAAGAAGCGCTTAAAAACGGTAATGTTATTATGACAGTTACGAAAGCGTATGAAGAAAAGCTGGACACAAATAAACCAAACATAGAAAAGGTAATATGAAAATTACAGGAGAAGTAGTAAATTATGGACAATTCAGGTTTGAAAAAAATAGAACGTATCTTAATTATTGTATTTGCTGTACTAGGTATCATTGCAGTTGCAGGGATTATTCTAATGATACGAATTGATAAAAAATCGGAAGATACAAAAGAGTATGAGTATAATTGGGAGGATGGTTTATCAGATAGCACAATATGGCTTCCTGACCATTGCAAAATATATAGTAAAATCCCAGAAATTGAATTTACAGACGTAGATGGCAAGGTACATACTGTTTCAGAGTTGGAAGGGAAACCTGCGGTGCTTGTATTTTGGGCAAGCTGGTGTGGAGATTGTGAGGAGCAGATGCCCTTGATGAATGATTTTTCAAAGCTTGCAAAAGAAAGCGCAGATATTCAGTTTATTTATATTAACAAAACGGATGGTGAAAAGGAAACAATAGAATCTGCTACTTCTTATTTTCAAGCAAATGAAATAAATGGAGAATTGTTTTTTGATGAAGGATTGAAAGCATATGAGCAGCTTGGATTACATAATGTTCCTACAATGCTTTTTATAGATGAAAAGGGTATTATAACGGCGTGGAGTCCTAAACCAATTACGGAAATTACACATTTTCAAGCATTGCTGGAAAAGGCTCTTTATGGTGGAAACTTTGCTACTGAGGAATTCATCACAACTCAGTTAATGGATGAAGTGGGGGCTGTATACAGTATATATGAAGCTGGAGATGAAACTTTTAACTCAGCGGTCTTAAGCGAAAGTGAAGGCGCTATGTTAGAGTATGCTGTATTAAGTGACAATCAAGAATTGTTTCATTTGATATTGGAACATATTAAATCAAGTATGCAATCTGATGGCTTAATGCCTTGGACAGTAACCAATGAGGAAGCAAGTACAGTAAATGCTCTAATTGATGATTTACGTGTTTATGAAGCTCTTTATGAAGCCAATAATAAATGGGGGAATTACGGAGAAGAACTTGCAGATTATCAGAACCGACTCCTCGATTATGGAATATATAAGGATAAATTCATAGATTTTTATGATGCAAAAAGTGAAACCTATGGAAATCGCTTTACTTTATGCTACGGGGATTTAAAGACTATGAGCTTATTATCTGAAGCCAATTCAGAATTTGAAGAAGCTTATAAAGAAGCTGTCAAAATAGTGCAGAATGGTCAAATAAGTGATGACTTTCCGCTTTTTTATAGCTGGTATAATTATGACAGTAACAAATATGAAATGGATGATTTGAATACAGCGGAGGCAATGGTAACGCTTTTACATCTTGCAGAGGTGGATATGCTACCTGAAAACACCTTGACTTGGTTAAAAACCCAAATGGACCACAATGGAGTGCAGGCAAGATATTCTGTTGATGGTAACATTGTTTCAGGGTATGATTTTGATTCTACCGCTGTTTATGCCTTAATCGCCATGATAGGAGTAGAGGTAGATGACGATACCTTAATAGATCAGGCAATAAGAAAAATGGAAAAAATGCGAATTGACGACACATC
>CAZKGP010000028.1:0-15885 GCA_964552225.1 uncultured Acetatifactor sp. | reverse complement strand
TTCGATTACGTGACATTAATATCGTAAAAAAAGAATTACAATTTTTCCTTGATAACAAGGTTCCACAGGTGAAGTTTGTGGATAGAACTTTTAATTGCAATCATCAACATGCAATGGAGATATGGCAGTATATATTAGTGAATGACAATGGTGTCACAAACTTTCATTTTGAAATTTCTGCAGATATTTTAAATCAAGCAGAGATTTCCTTATTGCATCAAATGCGACCAGGACTAGTGCAACTAGAAATAGGGGTACAGTCAACTAATCCAGATACACTACAAGCCATTAACCGTACCATGAGTGTGGAAAGATTAGAGAAGATTGTTGCTTCCATTTATGAGGGGCACAATATTCATCAGCATTTAGATTTAATTGCAGGATTGCCTTTTGAAGACTATGATTCATTTGGACGCTCTTTTAATAGAGTATATGGCATGAAGCCGGAACAGCTTCAGCTTGGATTTCTTAAAGTATTAAAAGGTTCTGAAATGCATCAGCGTGCCGATGAGTTTGGAATTGTTTATTTAGAGAAACCACCATATGAAATTTTATTTTCAAAGTGGTTGCCATACAGCCAAGTGCTTCAATTGAAGAAAATAGAACAGATGGTGGAGTTGTATTATAACAGCAACCAATTTACTCATACCATAGGGTTTTTAGAGCAAACATTTTCCTCACCATTTGCTATGTTTGAAGCGATGGCAGATTTTTATGAAAAGAAAGGGTTTTTTATTACACATCCAGCTAGGGCATATCGGTATCATATTTTATTGGAATTTGCAGAAACCTACGATAGTGTAAATCGTGAAATCTATTGTGAGCTTTTGACTTATGATATGTATTTAAGAGAAAATTTGAAAAGCAGACCTGATTTTGCAGTAGAACTTGCTCCATATAAAGAAAAGATACGAGATTTTTATAAAGAGGAGGAAAATAACAGAACTTATTTATCCTCATATGCACAGTATGATTATAAACAAATGAGTAAAATGACGCACTTAGAACTTTTTCGCTATCCAGTGTGGGATTCCTCTAAGATGGCTCCCCATGTTATTCATAGGGACAGTGCTGTGGAATACTTTGTTTTGTTTGATTATCAAGATCGTAATCCTTTGAATTATGAGGCAAAAACAATAGTGATAGAGGAGGAATTCGGTTGAAGAAAAATACATTGAAAATTTTGGATGCTTTGGACTCCTACTATGGAACAGAATATCGTTGTTCTCTTAACCATGAAACTCCTTGGCAGCTACTAATTGCAACCATGCTTAGTGCACAATGCACAGATGCAAGAGTGAATATTGTAACAGTGGACTTATTTCAGAAATATACTAGTGTAGAGGCTTTTGCCAATGCGGATATCAGAGCGTTAGAGAAAGACATCCACTCCACAGGGTTTTACCGTAATAAGGCCAAGAATATTATTGCCTGCTGTAAAACATTAATGGAGCAATATAATGGGGAAGTTCCTTCTACCATTGAGGAGCTTACAAGTTTAGCAGGAGTTGGTAGAAAAACAGCAAATGTAATTCGGGGTAATATTTTTAATGAGCCAAGTATCGTAGTAGATACTCATGTAAAACGCATATCCAAAAAATTAGGTCTTACAAAGGAAGATGACCCTGTAAAGGTAGAATTTGAATTAATGAAAGAAGTTCCTAAAGATAGATGGATTATGCTGAATATGCATTTGATTGATTTTGGCAGGGAAATCTGCAAAGCACCTACTCCAAAGTGTGAAGAGTGCTTCTTAGTAGATCTGTGCCCGGAATATAAGAGAAAAAAACTATGATTAATTCTTATGTTAGTATAGATATAGAAACTACAGGCTTAAATCCTAAAAAAGATAGAATTATTGAGATTGGAGCCCAGAAGATAGTTGAAGGTAAGCCTTGCGGAACGTTTCTTACCTTTGTGAATCCAAACAGAACTTTAGACAGTAAAATAATTGAATTAACAGGAATTACAGATGAACAGTTAAAAACTGCACCTAATATAGATGAGGTAATTGAGAAATTGCTAGATTTCTTGGGAGAACTTCCCTTGGTGGGACATAGAATTTTGTTTGATTATTCCTTTATTAAAAAGGCAGCAGTTGATAGCAAATTGAACTTTGAAAAAGAAGCCATAGATACCTTGAAAATTGCAAGAAAATATCTGGAAGAACTTGAACAGAAGAATCTACTATTCCTTTGTGAGTATTATAAGATTCCTCACAAACCACATAGAGCATTAGAGGATGCTATTGCAACCAGTAAGTTATATGAAAAGTTAAAGGAAGAATTTTATCAAGAGGAAGAAAAGCTTTTTTTGCCTCAAAAGTTAGTGTTTTCTGTAAAAAAAGATACGCCAGCAACTAAGAGACAAAAACAGCGGTTATATGAACTGATAGAGCAACATAGACTGAATATAGACTATGATGTGGAAAAGCTTTCACGAAGTGAAGCTAGCCGATATACGGATAAGATTTTTGCAGAGTACGGACGATAATCTGCTGTGAGGTAGAATTTAATGTCTCAGCAATTTCTACAAGATGGGAAATCTTATTCGTTTCACCACGGTCAGCATATATTTGAGCCAAGGTATAATATGTTTTACCAATATCAGTACTGATTTCAACTGCAAATTCAAATATGGTGGCGGCATCATCTTGTAATCCAGCATTGTATAAAACCTCTCCCCATTTTTGCAGAGTAAGCACTAATAAAGTATAGTTCTGATCATACTCTGACAAAAAATTAAGATTAGCAGTACCGTATTCAAGCTTTAAATCGGTATTACTATATCCTGTAAAGTTTACAATTTTCTGAGTTGATAAAATCTGCAACGTATCCAAATACTCTTTGATATTTGCATCTTCTGTCATAATGTGAGTAGGAAGATTCTCAAAGGGAATTGTAATATAATTTAAGTTATCAAGACTTTTTTTGCGCACAGAGTTGCTTTGGTTTTCTCTATCCCAAAATTGATCATTATTTTTTTGACCGGCGCGTGTATCCTTTTTCATAGCCCTATAAATTACAAGGCAAAAGATGATTAAACTTGCTAAATAATAAAAATTCATATATAATATCCTTTTAGTATTTTGTTTAATTTGTGTGGTCTGAACATTCAGACAGAATGGAGTTACAATGTTTAATATGAATAATAAAAAAACCAAAAAAACAATATCTTCAATTATTATCTTAGTGTTAATTGCTGCTATGGTAATACCTACTTTAGCATATATTATATGGTAATACAAAATGTTTTTATAAATAATCACTTCATAGATGAGGAAAAAGTATGAAAAAAAATGGTAGAAGCCTATTGTTATTGCTGTTTATTCTTGTGAGCTCAGCATTAATGGTAACAAAGATGCCAGTAGAAGCAAAAGGCGAAGCTACAATTAAAAAAGGAATTTATGCAGACGCAGTGGATTTGGCTGGAATGAACAAGGTAGAAGCTGAACAAGCAATTGAGTCTTATGTGGAAGAACTCAAGTCTGTTGAATTAGTTTTGATTGCGGCGAATAACGAAGAAGTAATTACCACAGCAGGAGACTTGGGTATTATTTGGTCTAACCCAGAGATTGTAAATGAGGCAATAGAAACAGGACAACATGGTAATGTAATTCAACGCTATAAAGTCATGAAAGATTTACAGCACGAGAATAAAATATATAAAATTGAGTTTGAATTTGATTTTCAAACGATTAATAATATATTGATAGAGGAATGTGCAAAATTCGATCAAGAAGAAATTGATTTTTCTCTAAAAAGAGAAAATGATACTTTTACAGTGATAGATGGACAAATTGGATATTACTTAGATGTAGAGACTTCAATTGATTCCATATATAACTATTTAACAAGTGAGTGGAATCATGAGCCAAGTAAAATAGACCTTAACATTATCGTAAAGGAACCAAAAGGAAGTGCTCAAGAATTGGCGCAAGTTGCTGATATGCTAGGAGGTTTTACGACCTCGTTTGCAACGTCAGGAACAGCAAGATCTGCTAATGTAGCAAATGCATGCGAACTGGTAAATGGAATTACTATATATCCTGGAGAAGAGTTTTCAACATTAGAGACAATTGCACCTTTTTCACAAGCCAATGGATATTATATGGCAGGTTCTTATTTAAATGGTAAGGTAGTTGACAGCTTAGGCGGTGGTATTTGCCAAGTATCTACCACATTGTATAATTCAGTGCTGAAATCAGAGTTAGAGGTTACAGAACGTCATAACCATTCTATGATAGTTTCCTATGTTGAACCATCTGCAGATGCAGCGATAGCAGAAAGCGCAGGAAAAGATTTTAAGTTTATTAATAATAAGGATTATCCGATTTATATTGAAGGAACCATTTCTAATAAGCGTATCACCTTTAATATTTATGGTAAAGAAACAAGAGATTCTAACCGAAATGTGGAATACATAAGTGAAGTGTTAGAGAAAAATGTTCCCACATCAGATACCATTTATCCCGATGCAGGACAGCCAATCGGTTATATTGTACCAGAGAGTGCTCATATTGGTTACAAGGCTAGACTATGGAAAGTAGTGACTGAAAATGGTGTTGAGGTAAGTCGAACCCAAGTTAATAGCAGTAGTTATAAAATGGTACCAAGAAGTGCAGTGGTTGGTACAGCAACAGCAGACCCTAATGCATATAATGAGATTATGGCAGCCATTGGAACGGCTAATATTGATCATATTAAAAATGTAATTGCTTTACTAAATGCACAAGCGGCTCAGCCACCGGTAGAAGGAGCTCCGGTTGAGGGGCAATAAGCTAAGAAAGGCATCGAAAGAAGTATGAAAATTGGTAAAATATCTGAAAGCGTTTTAAAACGTTCTATATTAAAAACCATAAAGATGCAAAGAAATGAAATATTATGTGGCGCAGGGATAGGGGAAGACTGCGCCATTTTTGCACCTTCAGAACAAAATAGAGTGAGTACAGCTATGCAAACTGCCATTATTACTTCTACAAATGAGCTAGAGAACTTGATACATAAATGTAATAATAATATAGCCTCATCAGGCGCAGAGCCCATAGCAATTATGTTATCTATAGTTTTGCCTATTAAAATGGCAGAGCAGAAGCTAAACCATATGATGGAAGCAGCAAATAATGTATGCACGTCACTTAACATTCAGATTATAGGTGGACATACTACAGTTAGTGATACAGTACAAAAGGCGGTAGTCACGGTAACAGGATATGGACAAGGTACAGAGGCACAAGTACGGACAACAAAGGGAGCAAGACCAGGACAGGATATTGTACTAAGCAAGTGGATTGGTTTAGAAGGAACAGCTATACTAGCCAAAGAATATAAAGATAAATTATTGACTAGATACCCCGCATACCTTGTAGAGGAAGCAGAAGCTTTTGATCAGTTTATCTCTATTCTTCCGGAGGCTGCAGTCGCCGCCAGGTCCGACGCTTGTGTGATGCACGATGCTTCAGAGGGAGGCATATATGCAGCTCTTTGGGAGTTGGCTGAAAGCTCAGGCATTGGACTTTCTATTGATTTGAAAAAACTGCCTATTCGACAGGAAACTGTTGAAGTATGTGAGTTTTGCGGTGTTAATCCATATACCCTTATGTCTGGTGGTTGCTTATTGATGACAACTGATGATGGACTTGGTCTAGTAAAGGCATTGGAATCGGCAAATATTAACGCTGCAATAATCGGCAAAATAACAGATAATAAAGACAAAATCATAAGAAATGAAGATGAAGTTCGTTTTCTAGACCGTCCGAAAACAGATGAAATCTATAAAGAAAGGAATCATTAAAATGAGAGAAGAATTATTGGCTGTAATTGAGAAAAATAGTCGTATAGATTTAAAAGAGTTAGCTATTATTTTAGGAGTTGAAGAAATAGATGTTGTGAATGAATTAGCAGCTTTAGAGGCAGAAGGAATCATTTGTGGTTATCATACCTTAATTAATTGGGAGAAAACCTCTGTAGAAAAAGTGACTGCATTAATTGAGGTGCGCGTTACACCACAGAGAGGACAGGGCTTTGACAAAATAGCAGAGCGCATTTACAAGTACCCTGAGGTTCGTAGTGTGTTTTTAATTTCTGGTGGATATGATTTGATGATTATTCTAGAAGGTAAAAGTTTACGTGAAGTATCTACTTTTGTATCTGAAAAGTTATCTTTACTAGATACTGTGATTAGTACGGCAACACACTTTATCCTAAAGAAATACAAAGACCATGGAACGGTATTGACACAAAAACATAAAGACGAAAGAGAGATGATTACTCCATGAGAAACCCCTTATCAGATATAGTTGTAGATATTAAGCCATCAGGCATTCGTAAGTTCTTTGACATTGTAAGTGAAATGAAGGATGCTATTTCCCTTGGAGTAGGCGAGCCAGACTTTGATACTCCTTGGCATATAAGAGAAGAAGGAATTTATTCACTTGAAAAGGGAAGAACCTTCTATACCTCCAACGCTGGATTAAAAGAACTAAAGGTTGAAATTTGCAACTACATAAAAAGAAAACAAAATATAGAATACAATTACAATAATGAGGTAATAGTTACTGTTGGTGGATCAGAGGCAATTGATATTGCAATGCGTGCAATGATTAACCCTGGTGAAGAAATTATTATTCCACAGCCAAGTTATGTTTCCTATGAACCATGTGCTATTTTGGCAAATGCAAGGCCAGTTATTATTGATTTAAAGGCAGAAAATGAATTTCGATTGACTGCACAGGAATTAAGAGATGCGATTACAGATAAGACAAAGCTATTAGTATTGCCATTTCCTAATAATCCAACAGGTGCAATTCTAGAACGTAAGGACCTAGAGGAAATAGCAGAAATTATTATCGAAAAAGACATTTTTGTTTTGTCCGACGAAATATATTCAGAATTAACGTATAAAGGTGAGCATGTTTCCATTGCAAGTCTTCCAGGGATGAGAGAAAGAACTATTTTAATTAATGGATTTTCTAAATCTTATGCAATGACAGGTTGGCGTTTGGGTTATGCATGTGGACCAGCTCCTATAATCGAGCAAATGATAAAAATTCATCAATTTGCTATCATGTGTGCACCTACTACCAGCCAATATGCAGCAGTAGAAGCGCTCAAAAATGGTGATGAAGATGTAGCAGAAATGAGAACTGCATACAATCAGAGAAGACGTTATTTAATGAATGCATTTGCAGAAATGGGATTAGAATGTTTTGAACCATATGGAGCATTTTATGTATTTCCCTCTATCAAAGAATTTGGTATGACAAGTGATGAATTTGCAACTAGATTTCTAGAAGAGGAAAAGGTGGCAGCAGTTCCTGGTACTGCATTTGGAGATAGTGGTGAAGGTTATTTGAGAATTTCTTATGCGTATTCTTTGGATAATCTTAAAGTTGCTATTGGTCGCTTGGAAAACTTCGTAAAAAAACTCCGTACAGAGCAAAACAGGTAATGGAGGCAACATGCATATAATTTTACATCAGCCGGAGATACCGGCAAATACTGGGAATATTGGTAGAACTTGTGTGGCAACGGGCACCTCACTACATTTAATCGAACCTTTGGGATTTCGCCTAAATGAGAAAGAAATAAAACGTGCCGGAATGGATTATTGGCAACACTTAGATGTGCACCAATATGTGAACTTTGATGAATTTAAACTTAAAAATCCCAATGCTAAAATATGGATGGCTACAACTAAAGCCAAACATGTACATACAGAGGTTGTATATGGACCAGATGATTATATAATGTTTGGAAAGGAAAGTGCTGGGATACCAGAGGATATTTTAGTGGATTACGAGGAAACTTGCATCCGTATTCCTATGCTACCAGCCATTCGTTCTTTGAATTTATCTAACTCAGCAGCCGTTGTTTTATATGAAGCATTGAGACAAAATGGGTATCAGGGAATGCAGATGGAGGGAGAACTACATAAGCTTCACTGGAAGAAATAAACATTTTAACGGAGTGGAATTGATTATAATTCCACTCCATTTTTATATTTCTTGTAACGAAACGCTATTAAAACGGATATATAAGCAGAGGGAGGTGGGCTATGGAAGAATTATATGAACAAAATGCGAAAACAGTACATTATTTCTTATACTCTATGTGTCGTGATGAGTCATTGGCAGAGGATTTAACTCAAGAAACATTTCTCCGTGCATACAAATCCATAGACCGCTACGACGGTAGTTGCAAGGTTTCTACCTGGCTGTGCCAAATAGCAAAACATATTTATTATCAGCACCTGCAAAAATATGGACGAGAAATACCTACCGATTTAGATGAAATTGAGATACATAGTGAAGCAAATACAGAAAAACAAGTATTAACCAAGTTAGAGTTATTAGACGTGCTGAAGGAGATGCAAAAATTGTCCAATGATATGAGAGAGGTTATATATCTTAGAGTAATTGGTGACCTTTCCTTTCGAGAAATTGGTGAAGTATTAGGACGAACGGAAAACTGGGCAAGAGTTAATTTCTATAGAGGGAAAGAACTTTTATTGAAAGGGAGGATGCAAAATGAGTAAAATAAGTTGTGATGTTGTGAAAGATTTAATTCCATCTTATATTGATACTATTTGCTCTCAAGATTCCAGACAAATAGTAGAAGAACATATTTCAAATTGTGAAAATTGCAGAAACCTATTGGAATTAATGCAAAAGACAGAATTAGTATCACATAAGGCGGACACGAAGCAAATTGACTACATGAAAAAAGTAATAAAACATTATAATAATAAAAACATATTAAGTTTTTGCCTATTAAATATTTTTATTATAGTGGGTATGTTTATTGGGGTAATGGGGGGCCGATTTATTCAACTGAAAGTATATTATGTTGTCTTTCCAGTTTTAGTGATAAGTGGTTATTTTATATTAACAGACCAAATGGCTCAAAGGAAAATCAGTAAATGGGGAATTATATTAAGTGGTATAGGGGTAGCCTTGCTTTGCTATAGCGTGTTTATCAATCAATATTTTATAATAAATATTGATAATAATATATTTGGTTTAAAGCCTTATGATATTGGCTCTTTTTTACATCGTCAATATATCGCCATAGCAATAATACAAACGGCTATGTACGTAGGTAGAATTGTTATGAAGCTGAAAAATGAAAGTACTTATGGCATAGGTCTAACCATCCATTTGTTAGGATGTTGTATTGTTTGCGGTTTCACTAACTTGCTGTATAACATGGACACCGTAGATACATACATTAGTATTTCGTTTCAATTTTGGGGAATCTTATTGTTAGAATGCATTGTAGTATCTATTATTATATTTTTAATAAGTATATATAGAAAAAGAGAATAGATAAAAAAATCAAGGCAGTTGCATTTTCATGTAACTGTCTTGATTTTATGTTCTTTTATTTCCTCGGGGGCAGAATTTCTAACCAATAACCATCAGGGTCTGCAATAAAGTAAATCCCCATTTTAGGGTTTTCAAAGCAGATGCATCCCATTTCCTCATGTAATTTGTGAGCTGCTTCATAGTCATCTGTACGAAATGCCAAATGAAATTCGCATTCTCCTAGATTGTAGGCTTGAGGATGTTCCTCCAACCAAGTAAGCTCTAATTGAAAATCATTGGCATCATTACCCATAAATACAATAATATAGCCCTCTCCATTACTTCTTCTCTGTTCTGTTAAACCTAATGCCTTTTCATAAAAAGCAATAGAGCGTTCTAAATTACTTACATTGTAGTTCTCATGAATCATTTCAAATTTCATAATATTTATTTTCCTTTCTTAGGTTTATTCCATACTCGTCTGAAAATTGTTGAATAATCTGAGGTTTATCCCAGTAATGCATAGGGTAAACTTTTTGGGGATGTATTTTATCAAGAAAATACAACATTCCCCTTGCATAATCCTTTTCTTGCCTTGGATCTAATGGTACGAAAGCTACATCTATGCCTGTTTCCTTAGTAACATCTGCCAGTTTATTTATTTCATTTCTATAATTCCGAGTCATTTCTTGATTATATTCGTCGCTTTCTCCTGCCCAAACCCAATCATTTAAGTCTCCGCCATGATAAATATTCCCTTCTTTACTTTCTAGTAAAAAGGCTACACCGAAGTCAGTAGATTTAAAAGTAGTTAATGCTTGCCCTTGCCATAAAGAATATGTTCGGTTGGGTTTTACCATAATGTGCTCTACATTTAAAGGAATGGAGCTTTTAAATATATCATCAGATAATACAGCATAAATCCTAGAGGCGCCACTCTTCAAAAGCTTTTCATAGACACTGAAATTATAATGGTCTGGATGACTATGGCTTGCCAAAACAATAACAGGTTTATTTGGAAGTAGTTCAGGAATGGTGCCTTTATAGTAATCAAATAAATAATATATAGTGGGAGTTTCAACCAAGAAACCACTGTGGCATATATAAGTTACAATCAAATTTCTAACCTACCCTTCTAGACTTGAATCTTTTTTTGTTCTTTATAAATATACCATTAAAACACAAATTAAACATAACTTTATCACATTTGTTTCACATAATAATCACCGATTGTAAACAATTACCATATATCCTAAACATAATAATAAACGGTAAACGGAGGTTTTCTAAGTGAAAATACCAATTAAATTAAAGAATAATAAAAAGAAAGTACTACTGATAGCAATTCTTATCGTTATGGTAGTAGCAATTGCAGCAGTAATTACTTTTTTTTATATTAGGAGTAATGGTGGGTTAAATCAGTCACCTATGCAATTTGATGGCATGATAAACGGCAATTTTATAAGTGAAGATATGATTACTGCATCTGGTGTAACTAGTGTAGGCACAAAAGCAGAAAACTTTGAAGTGGAAAATCTAGAAACTGAACTTGAAATAGAAGAAATTCTTGTATCCTCCAATCAAATAATAGAGGAAGGAACTGCGATTTTAAAGCTTTCTGAGGAATCTTTGGCAAAGGCGCGTAAAGAATTGGAGAAAGAACAGAGAGAAAGTCAGTTGGCTTATCGTGCGGGAGCAATTGAATATGAACAAAGTAAGATTACAGCTAAGTATGATTGTGAGCAGGCTATTTTAAAAGGTGAGCAAGCCAAGGAAATATATAATGACACAATATCCTTATTAGAAGAAAATGTGGAAAAGGCACAGAAGGAATTAGATGAAGCCAAAAAGGAAATTGAGGAATATAAATCCATGACTCAAGACAGTACTTATGCAGAATATTATAAAGTGGATGAATACAAGGCTCTTTATGAAGAGAATAAGAAATTGTTGATGGAAAAAATGGAAGAATGGGGTGTAGGCTGGGAACAAGTAGTAAACACATCCTTTAACGGACAAAACAATTTCAACAATGAGTATATAAGTGTACTCAGTTCTCTTTATAGTGTGTTAGAACAAAATGGTAAGGACTTAGAACTGGCTCAGACGGATTTTGATGATGCAGTTATAAATGCAGAGTTTGAATTACAGACGTTAGAGCTGAAGTTAAGTTCCTTGGAGCAAGCTGTGGCAGAGGCTAAAAGGGATAAGGAAACCAATATTTTGGAAGCAAAACTAACATACGAAACTTCTTTGGCAAATGCACAGCGGGCAGAAAAAGATTATGCAACTGCACTGGAAAAAGCAGAGGCTGATTATACATCTTTAGAGGATGCTAAGACAGATGCAGAAGGGAATTTGAACTTGTTTGAGGAAAGTGTTGGAGACGGCTATTACTATGCATTGGGAAGCGGAACACTTTTAAGAACAATGGTAAGAAAGGGCAGCAATTTAATTTCCGATAGTACTATTTTTATGTATAGCAATTCAGAGGAGTTGACAGTTACGGTATCTGTGGATCAGGCAGATATTTCTAAGGTATCAATTGGTGATGATGCATTTGTGGAAGCATCTGGATATGGAAGCTTTCAAGGTGTAGTAACGGAGATTAACCCTATTTCAACTTCTAGTAGTAGGGCAAGCGTAACCTACAATGTGACAGTTACATTGTCAGGCGATATCAGTAGTCTTGCTACCAACCAAACAGTTACCGTAATATTTGGATTAGGAGGAGATTCTAATGAATAAAATAATCGCGCTTACAAAAAGTAAGAAACGTATTTTAATAATTGGATTTGCTTTTATCCTTTTATTACTGGCAGCAGGATACACTGTTTTTATTGCACCTTTATTGAACCAAGAAAAGTGGGTTTACAAAGAGGCTGCCGTAGAAAAGGGTTCCTTAATTGTAGGGGTAAAGGAAAGTGGTTCTCTACAATACGGTATAGAGTCCATAGACTACGATTTAAATCTTGATGTAGGAGAAGAGGACAGTGATGAAGACGATGATGAGGAAGAGGAGGATATGGTACAGAAGTACTTAAAGATAGAGGAAATTTATGTTGCCCCTGGGCAGCGAATTGCAAGTGGGGATATGCTACTCAAATTCACAGAGGATAGTGTAAGCGCAGTACGCAAATTGTTGGAAAAGGCTAGAATTGATGCACAGGTTGCGTACAATGAGGCAGAAACAGAATACAATTTATCCGTTCTAGAGAAATCAACGGATTATAAAACAGAACAAGTGGAGCAAAACTATGCCAACACCATTTATAAAACTGCTCAGAAAACCATTGATAACGACATATCGGCTATTGAGGTAGAAATCAATCAAAGAAATTCTAATATAACTACTTTAGAAGAAAAAGTAAAAGAAGCCCAAGAGGATTACAAAGAAGCTCTTACTACATACGAAGGTGCTCAAGAGGCAATGAACCTTACAGGGGTGGAGGATACAGCCAATTTTTTAATCGTTCAAAAAGTATACCTAAATGCTCGAAATGCTTATATATCTGCTAAAGACAAGCTAGAGCAGGCAGAGGAACAGATAAGTGAAAATGTCACTCAAATAGCAAAGCTTCAAAACAAGATGAAAGTGGCAAAGAATAAGCGTACCATTGAGCAAATAGATGTTAGCCAAGCGTATCAAGAAAGCGTGATTACTGGAGAAAATGCGCAGATTACATATACTGCTTCTTTGGAAAGTTTAAAGGAAGAACTTCAAGAAGCAGAAGAGGATAAAAAAACGGTAGAGGAACAAGTAAAAGCATTTGAGGAATTTGTTGGTGAGGGTGGAGCTCTTTATGCAGGCAAAGCCGGTATTGTAACAGAGTTAGGATTTGAAGCTGGAGATACTTTAAAAACAACAGGAAATGTAGTATCTTATGCAACACCTAGTGATATGACCATTTCAATTGATATTACACAAGAGGATGTGGTTGCTCTATCTGTAGGAGATAAGGTGGAAATTATATTTAATGCATATGAGGACACCATATATGAAGGAAAAATTTTATCCATTGATACCACAGCAACCTCTCGTGATTCTGCTACCATTAGTTACACCGTAGTTATTGGAGTAGAGGGAGACACAGAAAAATTATTTGGTGGTATGACAGCAGATATTACTTTTGTTACCAATGAAAAGGAAGACATTCTCTATGTTTCGAAAAAGGCAATTGTAGAGCAAAATGGGAAGTCCTATGTATATGTGAAAACTGCTTTAGGGGGGAAAGAACTAAAAGCAGTGGAAACAGGTATTAGCAATGGTATGAATATTGAAATTACTTCAGGCCTAGAAGAAGGAGACACCATATATATTGCAAGTCGTGTAAGCAGTGAATCTGAGGTAGAAAATACTGGAGGCGTAAATGAAAACAATAATGAAAACCCCTAAGGGAATTGCCATAATTAGTACCATATGTGTGGTAGTGTTGGTAGTATTTCTTGTTTTGCTAAATCATAATGAAGAGGTACAAGTAAGCTATAGAGAGACTGCGGTTCAACATGGAGATTTGGTAGTTGGCGTTACGGAAAGCGGCTCTGTAGATATAGGTACGGTAGACCAAGTTTTTGAACTGGATATGAGTGCACTACAAAGAACTAGTACGGGAACTTCTAGCAACCAAAGTTCAAGCAATCAAAATACAAAACAATATGTAGGTGGTGATTCATCAAATGGAATGATGGGCGGTCAACTTAATATGTTTGATCAACTGTTTAGTATGGCGAATCAAGATAGTTCTAGTAACACCCAAAATTCATCAGATCTAGTTATTTCAGAGGTTTGTGCTTCTGTAGGGCAGCAGGTGGAAGCAGGAGATGTGCTTTATTACCTAGAAGAGGAAAGCGTTGAGGATTTAAAAGAGTATTTACAGTCGAATGTAGACAAAGCGAAGGCGGATTTGGATGCAGTCTATGCTGACCAAACACTTTCCCAACAAACGGCACAATATACATATGATAGCAGTGTAGCATATGGAAGCTACGCATCTACAGAATATAACGCAACTGTTGATGAGTTACAGACAAACGTGGCAACCGCGCAGGTAGCACTGGAAAAAGCAGAGAAGCTGTTAAAAGAATATGAGGAACAACTAACGGTAGTAAATAAAGACTATGAAGATGCCCTTCAAGTACAAAAGAATTGTGAATGGAGTCGTGACAATACCAATAAATGGGATAGTCCTTATAATTATGTTTTTTATTTTCAACAGACACAAACTGCTGAAGAAGCAGCAAATAGCTTAGAGCAGAAGAAGGAACAGTTGGAAGAAAATGTGGAACAAGCACAGAAAAATGTTACTATGTGCCAAAATACATTATCTACAAGTAAACGCAATTTGGCAGCAGGTATCTTATCGGCAGAGGAAACCAAACAATTGCGTGAATTAGCCTATTCCACAGCTCAAGAAACGTATGATGTTGCTTTAGCTTATTTAGAGGATGCAATTTCTGAGCAAGAAGAAACTTATTCGGAGGTTTCAGAAAAATGGGAGGAATTCAGTTCTCATATTAATGGGAATGCAGTCTGTGCTAAATATAATGGTGTCATAACAAGTGTAGACCTTGCAGTTGGTGACAGTATTCAAACCAACGATACCCTAATTACCTTATACGACATGGAGGAAGTAAGCATGTCAACTACCATAAATGAGGATGATATGTCAGACATTAGTGTTGGAACGGAAGCCAATATTTCCTTTACGGCTTATCCAGATCAAATATTCCAAGCTAAGGTAACAGAGATTTCAGATGCTAGCTCAGATTCAAGTGGGACAGTAACTTATGAAGTAACAGTTACCTTGGAGGGTGATGTAACTGGATTATTCCAAGGGATGACAGGGGATGTAACCTTTATTACAAAAGAAAAAAAAGAAGTATTACACGTATCTAATAGGGCAATTATTCGTGAGGGTACTCAATCATATGCAAAAATAAAAGGGGACAATGAGCAAGTCAAAAAAGTAAAAGTAGTGACTGGATTTTCAGATGGAGTAAATGTAGAAATTATAAAAGGGCTTTCAGAAGGAGATGTTGTGCTCATTGAAAGTAAGGTGAATGAATCATGAGACTATCTGAAATCTTTAGATTGGTATATTTAAATTTATCACAAAATAAATTTAAAGTTATATTGACCTCTATCGGTATTATTGTAGGCTCTGCAACCATTATGATGGTAATTGCCATAGGAACAGGTGGCAAAGAGGAGATTGCAGAACAATTTAAGAATCTGAATGCAGGGGCTATAGATGTTTCTTACGAGTCTTCCTCAAGCTTCGCCAATCAATTTAATATAATGGCCTCGGAATCAGATACAGTGGTTTCTTTTTCCTCAACGGACATAGGGGGTAGTGTGGAAGGATTCTCTAGTGTGGTTCCGGGAGGTGGAAATTCATCCAGTAGAGGTCCTAGCTTCCCTAGCGGAAATCCCTTCGGTGGTGGAATGGAAGGTGGCATAGAGGGTGGTATGCCTATGCCAGGTGGTGGTTTTATGTTTGAATTTGGGGGAGGTCAAGGTGATGGCGGAGATGACCGTATGAATCAAGAGGATATCATTCTTCAAAGTAATGATATGGAGG